>NZ_JBTNDH010000015.1:0-90470 GCF_054511095.1 Arthrobacter sp. TMN-49
GCTCGGAAATTATCAGCCACCCCATCCCACCCAAAGGCACTCGCTACGTAGGCAACGGCAAGCCCTCAGGAATCGCCGCAGACCCGGCCGGCGCCGTACGGAAACGCAAAACCAACCCCGTCAGAACCACCACCACGACCGAACAACAAACCCTCTAAAAAGAAGTGAGACACTCCCGGTCTGGCCACTACTCAGACCGGAAGCGTCTACACAGGTATGAGACATCAATTGTCTACACAGGTATGAGACATGAACTGTCTACAGAGGTATGAGACATGACAAGCGCTTTCCAATGCAATAACTGCGACACAGATGTGGGGGGAGGGGCTACTTGGCCGAGCCCAGGAATTCCTGCAGTCGGGCCACGCCCACGGCCAGATCGTCATCGCCCAGCGCGTAGGACAGGCGGAGGTAGCCGCTGGGGCCAAACGCCTCGCCGGGAACCACTGCAACTTCGGCCTTGTCCAGGATCAGGGCAGCCAATTCGGCGGACGTCGCCGGGCGGATGCCACCAATGTCACGGCCCAGCAGGCCGCGAACATCGGCGTAAGCGTAAAACGCGCCGTGCGGGGTGGGGCACTCCACGCCGTCAATGGCGTTCAACCCGGCAACCATTGCCTTACGACGGCGGTCAAAGGCCACCTTCATCTCATCCACAGCAGTCAACGGGCCGGCAACAGCTGCCAGCGCGGCCATCTGGGACACGTTGGCCACGTTGGAGGTGGCATGGGACTGCATGTTGGTCGCTGCCTTGGTGACATCCAGCGGGGCAATCATCCAGCCCACCCGCCAACCCGTCATGGCGTAGGTCTTGGCCACGCCATTGAGGATCACCACACGGTCGCCCAGCTCGGGGGTTGCCGTGGCGATCGAGGTGAAGGGCACGCCGTCGTAGGTGAGGTGCTCATAGATTTCATCCGTAACAACCCACAGGCCCTTTGATGCTGCCCAGAGACCAATTTCGCGGGTCTGTTCGGGGGAGTAGACGGCGCCGGTGGGGTTGGACGGTGACACAAAGAGCAGCACCTTGGTACGGGGTGTCAGTGCGGCTTCCAATTGCTCGACGCTCACCAAGTAGCCTTGCTCGGGGCCGGCAAACACTTCCACAGGAACACCGCCAGCTAGGCGAATCGCCTCAGGGTAGGTGGTCCAGTAGGGGGCCGGGAGAATGACTTCATCGCCCGGATCCAGGAGTGTTGCGAAGGACTCGTAGACGGCCTGCTTACCCCCGTTGGTCACCAATACCTGGGCCGGGTCCACGGCGTACCCGGAATCGCGCAGGGTCTTCGCTGCAATGGCGCTGCGCAGTTCAGGCAGTCCTGCGGCCGGGGAGTACCTGTGGTATTTCGGCTGACGGGCAGCAGCAATGGCTGCCTCAACAATGTAGTCGGGTGTGGGGAAATCAGGCTCACCGGCGCCAAACCCAATGACAGGGCGGCCGGCGGCTTTCAGCGCCTTGGCTTTGGCGTCCACGGCAAGCGTGGCGGATTCGGCAATAGCGGCGATCCGTGCGGAAACACGGCGCCCGGAGGCGTGGTCAGCTGTCAAGTCGGCAGACATCATGATTCTTTCTTCGGTGGGAGGCCCAAAATACTTTCATCGTCATTGTCTACTTTAGGGGCATCGGGCGCCCGGTTCGACGAACGGGCTTAAGAATGCGTAGAATGGGTAACCGGTGTTGAACCACCATGATGGTTCACGCCTTCAAGCCGGTTTGGAAAGACTGCTTCGAAGCTGTAAGTTATTCATGGCAATTAGCACGGAATGGATGTTTTTCTGCGGGCTCACACCTGGGTCTGCGGCAAGATTTCAAAGGGTAGTGGCGCAATTGGTAGCGCAGCGGTCTCCAAAACCGCAGGTTGCAGGTTCGAGTCCTGTCTGCCCTGCGCATAGTCGTAGCGGTTTTTTGCACGGTTAGATAGTGTGAGGAATCCTTGACTGAGCGAATGTTTGCACATCGCACGGTCCGGATAGCCGGGCCAGCGTGTTTTCCAACTAATGATGAGTGAGGCACTGGTGACCGAAACTGCGGCAAGCAGCTCCAAGGGCCCTGTGAAGAAGGCTGCAAAGCCCGGCAAGCCCGGAATCTTTAGCCGGATTGCTCTCTTCCTCCGCCAGGTCATTGGCGAGCTGAAGAAGGTTGTCACCCCCACTCGCAAAGAGTTGATCAACTACACCGCCGTCGTGCTGGTATTCGTTGTCATCGTGATGGGTATTGTTACCGTCTTGGATCTGGGCTTCGGTCAAGCCGTGCTGTGGATCTTTGGTGGAAACGTAAACATCGAGCAGTAAGAAGCTCAACTTGGCCGACCCCGCCGAACAATTTGGCACCGGGTCGGTTTGAGCCATTTAAGAAACGCACAAGGAAAGCAGGAAATTCGTGTCTGAGCTGGAGCCCGAGGCTACATACAGTGAGCAGGACCAGGACACTGTGGTTGCTGATGCTGCCATCAATGCCGACCTTGATGCCGTTGACGCTGAAACAGAAGCTGCCGCAACGGACGCTGACGTCACCGAAGAGCCGGCAGTAGACGCCGAGCCCGAGGTGGACCCGGCCGAAGAATTCAAGGCCAAGCTGCGCCGCCAAGAGGGTGACTGGTACGTCATCCACTCCTACGCTGGTTACGAAAACCGCGTCAAGGTCAATCTTGAGTCCCGCAGCCTGTCGCTGAACATGGAAGATTACATCTTCGAAGTCCAGGTCCCCATGGAAGAAGTCGTGGAGATCAAGAACGCGACTCGCAAGGTTGTCAACCGCGTCCGTATTCCCGGCTACGTTTTGGTCCGCATGGACCTGACAGATGCCTCCTGGGGCGTTGTTCGGCACACACCCGGCGTCACAGGCTTCGTGGGCAACGCCCACAACCCTGTTCCGTTGCGCCTGGACGAGGTATTCTCCATGCTTGCCCCGATCTTCGAGGAGCAGCAGGCTGAAGAATCAGGTGTTCCGTTGCGTCACGATCCTACTGACGCCGAGATCGACTTTGAAGTTGGCGAAGCAGTCATCGTCAAGGACGGTCCGTTCGAGGGCCTGTCGGCTTCGATCTCCGAGATCAAGCCCGAATCACAGCACTTGGTGGTTTTGGTGTCGATCTTCGAGCGCGAAACCCCCGTCACCCTTTCCTTCAACCAGGTCACAAAGATCTAGTTGTCCACAAATTTCGTTTCGCGAGATCATAGCTTTGTTCCCGTGAAACGTTCGGCCGGACGCCATTCGGCCACCCACCTTGGACGCGCTCCGTCGTCCCAGGAAAGATATTGAGAGAAGGACCCTACATTGGCTCCCAAGAAAAAGGTCACCGGCCTTATCAAGCTGCAGATCCAGGCAGGCGCCGCTAACCCGGCACCGCCCATCGGTCCGGCACTTGGTCAGCACGGCGTCAACATCATGGAATTCTGCAAGGCGTACAACGCTGCCACGGAATCCCAGCGCGGAAACGTTATCCCGGTTGAAATCACGGTTTACGAAGACCGTTCATTCACCTTCATCACCAAGACCCCGCCGGCCGCAGAGCTCATCAAAAAAGCTGCAGGCATTGCTAAGGGTTCAGGTACGCCTCACACAGTCAAGGTTGCTCAGCTGACCAAGGCTCAGGTTACCGAGATTGCAACCCAGAAGATGGTTGACCTCAACGCCACCAGCATTGAAGGCGCAGAGAAGATCATCGCCGGTACCGCCCGTTCCATGGGTGTCACCGTCGAAGCTTAAGTCCTTTTCGACTCTCGCTTTACGCCCATTTGGGCACCTACAAACATTCAGAACGACGCCGTACAGCTCACCTTAGGTGAGCTGGCGACGTACGTAGTGGCAGGGCCCGCGCGGTCCTAACGACCACAACTGCACAAGGAGAAACGCAGCATGGCAAAGCGCAGTAAAGCATATGAGGCAGCCGTAGCCAAGATCGATGCAGACAATGTCTACGCACCGTTCGACGCTATCAAGCTCGCCAAGGACACCAACCCGTCCAAGTTCGACGCTACCGTTGAGGTTGCCTTCCGCTTGGGTGTAGACCCTCGCAAGGCTGACCAGATGATCCGTGGCACGGTTAACCTGCCCCACGGTACCGGTAAGACTGCTCGCGTCCTGGTTTTCGCAACCGGTGAGCGTGCCGAGGCTGCTATCGCAGCTGGCGCCGAATTCGTTGGCACCGACGACCTGATCGAAAAGATTCAGGGCGGCTGGACCGACTTCGACGCAGCCGTTGCTACACCTGACCTCATGGGTAAGGTTGGCCGTTTGGGTAAGGTTCTTGGTCCTCGTAACCTCATGCCGAACCCGAAGACCGGTACGGTAACGAACGATGTTGCCAAGGCTGTTAACGACATCAAGGGTGGAAAGATCGACTTCCGCGTCGACAAGCACTCCAACCTTCACTTCATCATTGGCAAGGTTTCCTTCGACGTCGTCAAGCTGGCTGAGAACTACGCAGCTGCCCTGGAAGAGGTGCTTCGTTTGAAGCCGTCCGCTTCCAAGGGACGCTACCTGCAGAAGGCCACCGTCTCCACGACGTTCGGCCCCGGCATTCCGGTAGATCCTCAGGCAACCAAGGTTGTCATCGAGGCTTAAGCCTTAGATAGTCTTGGAAAGGGCCGGTGTAGCGTAGAGCTACGCTGGCCCTTTCTTGTTTGTAGGCTGGGGTTCATGGGGCTTTACCGGAACGAGTACAGGAGTCATCGGATGGTTCTGAGCATTCGCACGGCCGTGGCGGCCGATGCGCCGGAACTGGCTGCGCTGGCGGCTCTGACTTTTCCCTTGGCCTGCCCGGCCGGCAGCCCGCCGGAAGAGATCGAATCGTTTGTGGCCCAGTACCTCAGTGTCCACGCATTTGAACGCTACGTGGCTGACCCCGCACGGAAGATATTCCTCGCCCACGGTGTCCCAAGCAGCGGTGCGGACAGCCTGCTGGCCTACTCCATGCTGGTGGACGCCCCGCCGTCGGACGCCGACGTTGCCGCGGTAGTGTGCGGGGACGATTCCGCGGAACTGAGCAAGTGCTACGCGCACCCCGACACACACGGGAGCGGTGTCAGCGCCACGATCATGGCGGCCAGCCTTGACTGGGTGCGGGAACTGGGCAGGGGTCAAGTCTGGTTGGGGGTCAACAGTGAGAACCTGCGGGCCCAGGGCTTTTACCTAAAACATGGCTTCACCATTGCCGGGACCAGAAGTTTTCGGCTGGGGAATAGGGTCGAGCATGACTACGTCATGGTGCGCCCAACAAGCAGAACAACAACGGGGTAGGTTCAGCGTGGCAGAGATTATTATTGAGCAGTTGCGTGTTCCCGACACTATCGAGGGCGAGGCTGCCGCTGAGTTCTTGCAGGCTGTGGAAGTGTCCCGCAAGGTGCGCGTCAATACATGGGGCAATGACGAGCTGGCCTACACACCCGAGGAGCTGTTCCAGCTCTGCCACGACCCCTACGAATGGTATGTGGTCTTGGTGGTGCGTCTGGACGGAGAAATTGTGGGCCGGGCCGGCATCGCCCTGCCACTGGATGACAACACCGATCTGGCGCACGTGACATTGGATGTGCTGCCCAGCGCTGAGGGGCGCGGACTGGGCCGGAAGTTGCTGGAAGCTGCCGAGCTTTTTGTCAAGGGCGAGAATCGGCGCATTGTTGTGGTGGAAACCAATCACGCGGCGGCCGATCTGCGCACGGTGGCGCCAGAGAATTTGGCTGCCACCCGTGACGGCAGCCTCATGCCGCTGAGCAGCCGCGAGGCCCAGTTTGCGTACAACGCCGGCTATGTTTTGGAGCAGGTGGAGCAATTTAGTGCCTGCGCGCTTCCGCTGCCGCAAGCCCTGACCGACAGCCTGAAGACCAGCGCGATGGCCGCGCACAGGTCGGCATACGCCGGGCACCAATGGTTGGATACCTGCCCGGAGAGATGGGCGGGGGACATTGTCCGCCTGGAGCAAAGCATCAGTGACGACGACGGCGACTCGGAGTCCTGGGACGTGGTGAAACTGCGTGAGGCGGAGGAACTCTCAGTCTTGACGGGACGCCACACCTTGGTGAGTGCTGCAGAATGTCTGGAATCTGGCACCTTGGTGGCCTTCACTTCGATTTCGGTGTTGAAGCACCGTGATGATGTGGCCTTCCAGGACGACACGGTGGTGGAAGAGACGCACCGGGGCAAGGATGTTGGCCTGCACATCAAGGTGGAGAACATGGAACTGCTCATGCGCGAGTTTCCCCACGTCAAGACGATTTACACCTGGAATTCTCCGGACAACGCCTACATGCTCTCCGTTAACGCGCAGTTAGGGTTTGTCAGCGCGGGTGTCACCGGCCAGTGGCGCAAAGACTTTAACGCCATCGACTAGTGCCTGGGTCCGCGGTACACCGGACGTCGACAGCCACGATTTGGAATGCGCACCACCCCTCCTGTAATCTTTAAGAACCAAAGACCGTCGGTCGGTGTTATATACCCCCAGCCAAGTGATGCAGCATGCATCGTACTGTGCTGGATGCGGGTGGATGAGCATCCGAAAGTCCTTCAGTAGGACGGCCAGCGCAGGTGCACAAAGCTTATTAGCGGTGTTGAACACGGGTGAAAACCCATGGATCCACTGCCAACTAACGCCCCGTACATCTGTGCGGGGCGTTTTGTTTTGCCGCTTGTCCCCTAGCGGACAAGCGGCAAGGACCCGTACAGACCGGCACTAATTCCCGGAAGGAGGGTTATGGCAACGCCAACAAAGGTGGCTGCAGTTGCAGAAATCACCAAGGATTTCAATGACTCCACTGCAGCAGTCCTAACCGAATACCGTGGGCTCACCGTTGCTCAGCTCAAGGAGCTGCGCGTTTCTCTCGGCCAGGACACTAAGTTCGCGGTCGTAAAGAACACTCTGACTGCCATTGCGGCCAAGGAAGCTGGTGTTGACGCTTTCACCGGTCAGCTGTCAGGTCCCACCGCCATTGCTTTCATCAAGGGTGACGCTATTGCAGCAGCAAAGAGCCTCACGGATTTTGCAAAAGCCAACAAGCAGCTGGTCATCAAGACCGGTGTCTTCGAAGGCAAGGCTCTTGACGCTTCCGAGGTTGCCGCACTGGCAGCCCTGGAATCCCGCGAGCTGCAGCTGGCCAAGGTTGCCGGCATCCTCAAGGCTCCGATGGCAGCCGCTGCACGCACGCTTGAAGCATTGCGCTTGAAGCTTGCCGAAGGCGCTCCCGCTGAAGAGGCTCCGGCCGCTGAGGAAGCTCCCGTAGCTGACGAAGCGCCGGTAGCTGAAGCTGAGACCACCGAGGCCTAACGCCTCATGGGATTCGTCCCTCAAGTTTTTCCCTAAATCCATGAGGACTTAGGTTCTTAGATTCGCCCCTCACCGGGCATGAACACAGAAGGAGCGCCACCCATGGCTAAGCTCACCAACGACGAGCTCATTGAAGCTTTCAAGGAACTGACCATCATCGAGCTCTCCGAGTTCGTTAAGCAGTTCGAAGAGACCTTCGAAGTTACCGCTGCTGCTGTTGCAGTTGCTGGCCCGGCCGGTGCCGCAGCTGAAGAAGCTGAAGCACAGACCGAATTCGACGTAGTCCTCGAAGCCGCTGGCGACAAGAAGATTGCTGTTATCAAGGAAGTTCGCTCGATCACTTCCTTGGGTCTGAAGGAAGCCAAGGAGGTCGTTGACTCGGCTCCTAAGGCTGTTCTGGAAGGCGTCACCAAGGAAGCTGCAGAGAAGGCCAAGGAAGCTCTCGAAGCTGCCGGCGCCACGGTTACTGTCAAGTAATCACCTCGCACCTCAAAAGAAGCCCCGCACCGATTGGTGCGGGGCTTCTTTGCGTCCGGGCCGGGGCTGCTGAAGTTATTCAGGCACGGAAACGTCGGCCACTGTGGCATTGAAAGCGGCGATGAGGGCGTCGGCTTCCACGAACATGCTGTACCCGTGTTCTCCGGCACCCATGGCCACCTTGCGCCCAACGACGCCTTCGTCAGCGAACACCGGCCACGCCGTGGTGCTGCCCAAGGGCGTGATGGTGCCGCGTTCGTAGCCGGTGGCCGCGAACGCCACCTCAGCCGGTGGCAGCCGAAGCTTGTTGACCCCGACCGCTGCGCGCAGCTTTGGCCAGGAAATGGCCCGGCCACTAGGGAACGGAGCGGGGAGGTCAAGACGGGATTCGCCGAGAGTATCCAGAATCGCATCCCCAAGAATCTATGGGCAATTCCGCCGCCGTGACTGGACAGATAATGCCGCTATAAAAATTCGAAGCGGCACTATCTGTCCAGTCACGGGTCACACGGGCCGGTTTGGCTACTTCCCGATTCCGAGCTGCGCAGCCGCACTCACTGCGCGTCCCGGAACAGGAGCAGGGCCTCACCCTGGCCGCCGCCGCCGCAGAGGGAAACAGCTGCCTTGCCGGAACCTCGTCGGCTCAACTCCAGGGCGGCATGCAGCGCAAGCCGGGCCCCGGACGACCCGATCGGGTGGCCCAGGGCGATGGCGCCGCCGTGAATATTGCATTTTTCCAGTGGCATGCCCAGATCGTCAAGCGACTGGACAGCAACGGAGCCAAAAGCCTCGTTGATCTCAATGAAATCAAGCTCCGCAACATCCCAGCCAGCCGTGTCCAACGCCTTGAAGATGGCGTTGGAGGGTTGGGAATGTAAGGAATTGTCCGGACCAGCGACCTGACCGGGGGAGCCCACAACTGCCAGCCAAGCAAGCCCGTGCTCTTCCGCGTAGGAACGGGACGAAAGCACCAGAGCGCTGGCGCCGTCGGACAGGGGAGAGGAGTTACCTGCCGTGATGGCACCGTCGGCGGTGAAGGCGGGGCGCAAACCGGCAAGCGTTTCCACGGTGGTCTGCGACCGGATGCCCTCGTCGTGCGTCAGCACCAGCGGCTCACCTTTCCGTTGGGGCACGGTGACCGGGACAATCTCGGCGTCGAAAACGCCCGCGGCCGCCGCGGTTGCTGCACGCTGGTGCGAGGCTGCCGCCACATTATCCTGAGCGGTTCTACTGATGTTCAGGCGAATATTGCCCCGCTCGGTGGACAGCCCCATGGAGTCGGCGTCAAAGGCGTCGGTCAGGCCGTCATGGGCAGCCACGTCCAGGGCCTGGATGGCGCCGTACGTCCAACCCTGCCGTGAGCCCGGGAGAATATGCGGGGCGCGCGTCATGGACTCCTGGCCGCCAGCCACCACCACTGTCGCCTCACCGCTGCGGATCAGCCGGGCCGCGTCAATCACTGCCGTCAGCCCGGACAGGCATACCTTGTTGATGGTTACGGCCGGCACGTCCCAGCCAACCCCGGCACCCACTGCACTTTGCCGTGCCGGGTTCTGCCCGGCCCCGGCCTGCAGCACCTGGCCCATCACCACAAAGTCAACATCTCCGACGTTGACGCCAGCGTTGCCAAGGGCCCCGGCAATGGCCTTCGCGCCAAGTTCGACGGCGGTAAACGGCGCCAACTGGCCGTTGAGTCGGCCCTGCGGGGTGCGGGCTCCTGCAAGAATAACTACATCATTTGCTTGTGCCGTCATGGCTGCCGTGCTCCTTGTACCTAGTGCCGTGCCGCTCCTCGTTGAGCCACACGTATCCTCTATAGAATCTAACAGCACAGCCTTGCCGCAAATTTCCTGAGCCGCACAACAACACGTGCCGCACGGAAAGTCAGTGAGTGTTACGCCACAATTGGGTGGCGAATAACGGCCAGGAACCCGCAGGAATCCGGGAATTCTTGCGGCGGGAATATCAATACTTGCGCATTCTTGCCGCGTGGGGTAGACACGTGAGCTACTTTGCCTGTAATGTAGATCTTTGCGTATCCCTCTTAACCTTCAGCCCTCATATAGCGGTGGGCTTTGCTTCGGACAAGAGAACTTGGACAACGCGAATCAGTGACAGCCTTGAGCTGAAACTGATGCGCAGTTGACCTCTCTTGACCAGCGATCGTAGTGGTTTGATGACCACTAGCGACTCGGGTGAGGGTTCGTAAGAACAAGCCTGCAGGTCTGTGGAAGGATCCCTCTTGGTCGCCTCGAGCACCTCTAATGTAAATAACGCTGCAACCGCTATCGATTCAAACAGCACCGATGGTGCAAAGAGTCGCCTCTCATTCGCAAAGATTCGTGAGCCGCTTGACGTGCCGAATCTGCTTGCCCTCCAAACCGAGAGCTTTGACTGGCTCGTAGGTAACGAGCGCTGGCAGGACCGCATGCAAACGGCCGTGGGTGCTGGCGATGACAGTGTGGCCGTCACCTCGGGCCTATCCGACATTTTCGAAGAGATCTCCCCCATTGAGGATTTCCAGGGCACCATGTCCCTGTCCTTCACTGAGCCGGAATTCTCTGACCCGAAGTTCACTGTTGACGAGTGCAAGGACCGCGACGCCACATACGCCGCGCCGTTGTACGTCAAGGCCGAGTTCATGAACAACTTGACCGGTGAAATCAAGCAACAGACTGTCTTCATGGGCGACTTCCCGCTGATGACCAACAAGGGCACCTTCGTGATCAACGGCACCGAGCGTGTTGTTGTATCCCAGCTGGTGCGTTCCCCGGGCGCATACTTTGAGCGCACGGCGGATAAGACCAGTGACAAGGAAATCTTCACCGCCAAGATCATCCCCTCACGTGGTGCATGGTTCGAGCTGGAGATTGACAAGCGCGACCAGGTTGGTGTCCGTCTTGACCGCAAGCGCAAGCAGTCAGTCACTGTACTGCTGAAGGCTTTGGGTTGGACCGAAGGCCAGATCCTGGAGGAGTTCGGCGAGTTCGACTCCATCCGTGCCACCTTGGAAAAGGATGCCACCACGGGCCGCGAAGATGCCCTGCTGGACATCTACCGCAAGCTTCGTCCGGGCGAGCCGCCCACAGTTGACGCTGCTGACGCGTTGCTGCACAACCTGTACTTCAACCCCAAGCGCTACGATCTGGCCAAGGTTGGCCGTTACAAGATCAACCGCAAACTTGGTATTGACTTGCCGTTGAGCGATGAGAAGGCATCAGTTCTGAGCGTGGATGACATTGTCGCCATGATCAAGTACCTGGTCACCTTGCACGCTGGCGAGGCCACCACCAAGGGCAAGCGCGACGGCGCCGAGGTCACCTTGCGCGTTGACGTCGATGACATCGACCACTTCGGCAACCGTCGTATCCGCGCCGTCGGCGAGCTCATCGAGAACCAGGTCCGTACGGGTCTTTCTCGCATGGAGCGCGTTGTGCGCGAGCGTATGACCACGCAGGACGTCGAAGCCATCACGCCGCAGACCCTGATCAACATCCGTCCCGTTGTGGCTGCCATCAAGGAGTTCTTCGGAACGTCCCAGTTGTCACAGTTCATGGATCAGAACAACCCGCTGGCCGGTCTGACGCACAAGCGTCGTCTGTCCGCGCTGGGCCCGGGCGGTTTGTCCCGTGACCGTGCAGGCATGGAAGTTCGAGACGTTCACCCGTCCCACTACGGCCGTATGTGCCCCATTGAAACTCCTGAAGGCCCCAACATTGGTCTGATTGGTTCATTGGCTTCCTACGGACGCATCAACCCGTTCGGTTTCATTGAGACACCGTACCGTCGCGTCAAGGACGGCGTTGTTTCTGACGAAGTTGACTACCTGACAGCTGATGACGAGATGGATGTTGTTATTGCACAGGCCAACGCGCCTCTGGATGCCAACAGCCACTTCTCCGAGGACTCCGTACTTGTTCGCCAGCGCGGTGGTGGCGGTGAGCCGGTTTTGATCCCGGCCAACGACGTCGAGTACATGGACGTTTCCCCGCGCCAGATGGTGTCTGTGGCTACGGCCTTGATCCCGTTCCTTGAGCATGATGATGCTAACCGCGCCTTGATGGGTGCGAACATGCAGCGTCAGGCTGTGCCGCTGGTCCAGTCCGAGTCCCCGTTTGTGGGAACCGGTATGGAGCGCGCAACAGCTGTTGACGCCGGTGACGTGGTCATCGCCAAGAAGGCCGGTGTTGTCTCGGAGGTTTCCGCAGACATCGTTGTCATGTTGAACGACGACGGCACCGAGACCAACTACCCGATCGCCAAGTACCAGCGTTCCAACCAGGGCACGGCCTACAACCAGCGCGTTCTGGCCGCTGAGGGCCAGCGTCTGGAAGTTGGCGGCATCATTGCTGACGGTCCGGCAACTGACATGGGCGAGCTCGCCTTGGGTAAGAACCTCTTGGTTGCCTTCATGTCGTGGGAAGGTCACAACTACGAGGATGCCATCATCCTCTCGCAGCGCATTGTTGCTGAAGATGTGCTCTCCTCCATCCACATTGAAGAGCATGAGATCGACGCTCGCGACACCAAGCTTGGTGCCGAGGAAATCACCCGGGACATCCCGAACGTTTCCGAGGAAATCCTTGCTGGTTTGGACGAGCGCGGCATCATCCACATCGGTGCAGAAGTTGAAGCCGGCGACATCCTGGTAGGTAAGGTCACCCCCAAGGGTGAAACCGAGCTGACCCCGGAGGAGCGTCTGCTCCGTGCCATCTTCGGTGAGAAGAGCCGCGAAGTTCGCGACACTTCCTTGAAGGTGCCCCACGGCGAGTCCGGTACTGTCATTGGCGTTCGCGTCTTTGACCGTGACTCCGAAGACGATCTGCCCCCCGGTGTGAACCAGCTGGTTCGCGTCTACGTTGCCAACAAGCGCAAGATCACCGATGGTGACAAGCTTGCCGGCCGTCACGGTAACAAGGGTGTCATCTCCAAGATCCTCCCGATCGAAGACATGCCGTTCCTTGCCGACGGTACCCCCGTTGACATCGTCCTGAACCCCCTGGGTGTTCCGGGCCGAATGAACGTTGGCCAGGTCCTGGAAATCCACCTCGGTTGGGTTGCCAAGACCGGTTGGAAGATTGAGGGCGAGCCGGATTGGGTTAAGAACCTGCCGAACCTGCCCCGCGAAATCGGCCAGACCCGTGTTGCCACCCCGGTGTTCGACGGTGCCCGTGATGAGGAAATCACTGGCCTGCTCGATTCCACCAACGTGACTCGCGACGGCGTTCGCCTGATCGATTCAAGCGGCAAGACCCAACTGTTCGACGGCCGCTCCGGCGAGCCGTTCCCGGATCCGGTCTCTGTTGGTTACATGTACATCTTGAAGCTTCACCACTTGGTGGACGACAAGATTCACGCCCGCTCCACGGGCCCCTACTCCATGATCACTCAGCAGCCCTTGGGCGGTAAGGCCCAGTTCGGTGGCCAGCGCTTTGGTGAGATGGAAGTTTGGGCACTGGAAGCTTATGGCGCGGCATACACCCTGCAGGAATTGCTGACGATCAAGTCCGATGACATCCATGGCCGCGTGAAAGTTTACGAAGCCATCGTCAAGGGCGAGAACATCCCGGAGCCGGGTATCCCGGAATCCTTCAAGGTTCTCATCAAGGAAATGCAGTCGCTGTGCCTGAACGTGGAAGTTCTTTCCACCGATGGCACCACGATTGAGATGCGTGACTCGGATGAAGAAGTCTTCCGGGCCGCGGAGGAGCTGGGCATCGACCTGTCACGGGCCGAGCCTAACTCTGTCGAAGAAGTTTAGTGAGTCGGCGGCGGTGGCCAGCCCACCGCCGTCGAACCTTCACTTCTTCCCGTACCCCGCTTAGACATTCAGACTTTAGAGAATCAGAGAGAACAGGACCCATATGTCCAGCGAATCCTCCTTCGGCTTCATGCAGATTGGCCTGGCCACCGCGCAAGATATCCGCGATTGGTCCCACGGCGAAGTCAAGAAGCCGGAAACCATCAACTACCGTACGCTCAAGCCGGAAAAAGACGGTCTTTTCTGTGAAAAGATCTTCGGCCCCTCGCGTGACTGGGAATGCTACTGCGGCAAGTACAAGCGCGTACGCTTCAAGGGCATCATTTGCGAGCGTTGTGGCGTA
This sequence comes from Arthrobacter sp. TMN-49, assembly GCF_054511095.1. NCBI lineage: Bacteria > Bacillati > Actinomycetota > Actinomycetes > Micrococcales > Micrococcaceae > Arthrobacter > Arthrobacter sp. TMN-49. Next base: position 13,841 of record NZ_JBTNDH010000015.1, read on the forward strand.
GAAGTCACCCGCGCAAAGGTACGCCGTGAGCGCATGGGCCACATTGAGCTTGCAGCTCCCGTAACCCACATTTGGTACTTCAAGGGCGTTCCCTCGCGCTTGGGCTACCTTTTGGACCTGGCACCGAAGGACCTTGAAAAGGTCATTTACTTCGCTGCCTACATGATCACCAGTGTTGACGACGAAGCACGTCACGCCGAGCTGCCGAACCTCCAGATCGAGCATGATCTGGAAAAGAAGCGCATGGTGGACACCCGTGACAGCGACATCGCCACGATCGCCCGCGACCTTGAGGGTGAATTGTTGCGCCTTGAGGGCGAAGGCGCCAAGGCTGCCGACAAGAAGAAGGCCCGCGACTCCGCGGACCGTCAGATGGCGAACGTGCGTAAGCGCGCCGACGCTGACATCGACCGGCTCGAGCAGGTTTGGGACCGTTTCAAGGCCCTGAAGGTTGCCGACCTCGAAGGCGACGAGGCCCTGTACCGCGAATTGCGTGACCGTTACGGCATGTTCTTCGAAGGTGCCATGGGTGCCGAAGCCATCAAGAGCCGTCTTGAGACCTTTGACATGGCCGGTGAAGCGGAGATCCTTCGCGACATCATCGCCAATGGCAAGGGCCAGCGCAAGACGCGTGCCCTCAAGCGCTTGAAGGTTGTCAACGCATTCTTGACCACCAACAACAGCCCCCTGGGCATGGTTTTGGATGCCGTCCCGGTGATCCCGCCGGAACTGCGCCCCATGGTTCAGCTCGACGGTGGCCGTTTCGCCACCTCGGACTTGAACGACCTCTACCGTCGCGTGATCAACCGCAACAACCGTCTCAAGCGTCTGCTTGATTTGGGTGCTCCGGAGATCATCGTCAACAACGAGAAGCGCATGCTGCAGGAAGCCGTTGACTCCCTGTTCGACAACGGTCGTCGTGGCCGTCCCGTCACCGGGCCGGGCAACCGTCCGTTGAAGTCGCTCTCTGACATGCTCAAGGGCAAGCAGGGTCGTTTCCGTCAGAACCTCCTCGGTAAGCGCGTTGACTACTCTGGCCGTTCGGTTATTGTTGTTGGCCCGCAGCTGAAGCTGCACCAGTGTGGTCTGCCCAAGCAGATGGCGTTGGAGCTCTTCAAGCCGTTCGTGATGAAGCGCCTGGTTGATCTCAACCACGCACAAAACATCAAGAGCGCCAAGCGCATGGTTGAGCGTTTCCGTCCCCAGGTGTGGGATGTTCTCGAAGAGATCATCACCGAGCACCCGGTACTGCTGAACCGTGCACCAACCCTGCACCGTTTGGGTATCCAGGCGTTCGAGCCGCAGCTTGTTGAAGGCAAGGCAATCCAGCTTCACCCGCTGGTTTGTGGCGCTTTCAACGCCGACTTCGACGGTGACCAGATGGCAGTTCACTTGCCGCTGAGCCCCGAAGCCCAGGCTGAAGCCCGCATCCTGATGTTGTCCTCGAACAACATTTTGAAGCCCTCCGATGGCCGCCCGGTTACCCTGCCTTCGCAGGATATGATCATCGGCCTGTACCACTTGACCACCAAGCGTGTTGGTTCAGCTGGCGAAGGCCGCAGCTTCTCCACCTCGGCTGAGGCGCTCATGGCGTTCGACGCCGGTGAGTTGCACTTGAACTCACAGGTCAAGATCCGCTTGAGCGAATTCGTTCCCAGCGTTGACCGCGAAGCTCCGGAAGGTTGGGAAGCGGGCACCCCCGCCATCATCGACACCTCCCTGGGCCAGGTCATCTTCAACGAAACCTTGCCGGCTGACTACCCCTGGGTAGAAAAGGTTGCAGATAAGGGCCAGCTCTCCGAGATCGTCAATGACCTCGCCGAGCGGTACCCCAAGGTTGTTGTGGCAGCAACACTGGATAACTTGAAGGATGCCGGTTTCTACTGGGCAACCCGCTCAGGTGTGACAGTTGCGATCTCGGACATCAAGGTGCCCGAGTCTAAGCCAGCCATCCTTGAAGGCTACGAGGTCAAGGCCGCCAAGGTTCAGGCCCAGTTCGACAAGGGTCTGATTGCCGATGACGAGCGCCGCCAGGAGCTCATCGACATCTGGAACCAGGCAACCAACGAGATCGCCGATGCGATGCGTGCGTCCTTCGCCGCATCCAACACGATCAACCGTATGGTTTCCTCCGGTGCTCGTGGTAACTGGATGCAGGTTCGTCAGATTGCCGGTATCCGTGGCTTGGTAGCCAACCCCAAGGGTGAAATTATTCCTCGCCCGATCAAGTCCTCCTACCGTGAGGGCCTGTCGGTTTTGGAGTACTTCATTGCCACTCACGGTGCCCGTAAGGGTCTGGCCGATACCGCTCTGCGTACAGCTAACTCCGGTTACCTGACACGTCGTCTGGTGGATGTCTCGCAGGATGTCATTGTTCGTGAAGACGACTGTGGCACCGAGCGCGGCTTGACCTTGCCGATCGCAGTGGTTGACGCTGCTGGCGAGTTTGTGCTGCACGAGGAAGTCGAGAACAGCGTGTACGCACGCACCTTGGCTGCCGAGGTAGTGGACGCCGCCGGCAAGGTGCTCGCTGTTGCCGGTTCCGACGTCGGAGACGTACTGATCGGTGAACTGTTCGCCGCCGGTGTGGAAGAGATCAAGGTCCGTTCAGTACTCACCTGTGAGTCAACCGTTGGAACTTGCGCTCTTTGCTACGGCCGTTCCTTGGCTACGGGTAAGACCGTGGACATTGGTGAGGCCGTCGGTATCATCGCCGCACAGTCCATTGGTGAGCCCGGTACTCAGCTGACCATGCGTACCTTCCACACCGGTGGTGCTGTTTCTGCCAGCCGTGGCGAGGATATTACCCAGGGTCTGCCCCGTATCCAGGAGCTCTTCGAAGCACGTACCCCCAAGGGTGTGGCTCCGATCGCAGAGGCTGCCGGACGCATCAACATTGATGAGTCCGAGAAGACGATGCGGTTGATCCTCACCCCGGATGACGGCACCGAAGAGATCGCCTACCCGGTACTGCGACGTGCACGCCTGCAGGTTGCTGACGGCGAGCATGTTGAAGTTGGCCAGAAGCTCATTGTGGGTGCTGTTGACCCCAAGCAGGTTCTGCGTATCCTCGGCCCGCGTGCCGCTCAGAAGCACCTCGTTGAGGAAGTTCAGGGCGTTTACCGCAGCCAGGGTGTGGGTATCCACGACAAGCACGTGGAAGTTATTGTCCGCCAGATGCTCCGTCGCGTCACAGTCATCGAGTCCGGCGACTCGAAGCTGCTGCCGGGTGAGCTTGCCGAGCGCGGTCGCTTCGAGACGGAAAACCGTCGCGTTGTGTCCGAGGGCAAGAAGCCGGCATCGGGCCGTAACGAGCTCATGGGTATCACCAAGGCTTCCTTGGCTACCGAGTCATGGCTCTCCGCTGCTTCCTTCCAGGAAACCACCCGCGTCTTGACGCAGGCGGCCATGGAAGGCAAGTCGGATCCGTTGTTGGGTCTGAAGGAGAACGTGATCATCGGTAAGTTGATCCCGGCCGGTACGGGTCTGCCGCGCTACACCAATGTCACGGTGGAGCCGACAGAAGAAGCTAAGGCCAATCTGTTCACAGGTCCGAGCGCGTTCAGCGACTTTGACTATGTGGGCGGAGTTGGAGACTTGGGCAACGAGTTCCGCGCCATCCCCTTGGATGACTACGACTTGGGCACCAACTTCTCCGGCTAATCCCCATCCCGACGGCGGTGAGTTGCCTCATACGGCGACTCACCGCCGTCGTGCTTTAACAAGGTTGTACAGGCTTCTAGCGCGTGGGGGAGCCGGCCGATTTCCTGGCCGGGCTTAACCCGTGGTAATGTAATGAGTAATTGTTAGTGTGGCAGTGGATAAGAGCGTCAACTTTTCAGGGTTAGCCCCGAAAAGTGGATGCAGGTCCGGGTTGTACGGTTCTTGTACAGCGAATGCCACATTTTTGCATGCCTAGGCGCTGTGAAGTCGCCCAGCCTGCGACTACCAGTAAATGGCTCTTCCTTGATGGCAGAACAACTGCGGCGCCTTGGTGCGGCGGTTGTTTACCCTAGGGAAAGCGACACGAGTAACACTCGAGAAAACAACGGAGAACACGAAAGTGCCTACGATTAACCAGCTGGTCCGAAAGGGCCGGACACCCAAGGTCACGAAGACCAAGGCTCCCGCATTGAAGGGCAGCCCCATGCGTCGCGGCGTTTGCACGCGCGTTTACACAACCACCCCGAAGAAGCCGAACTCGGCTCTGCGTAAGGTCGCACGTGTGCGTCTTAACGGCGGCGTGGAAGTTACCGCTTACATCCCCGGTGTAGGCCACAACCTCCAGGAGCACTCCATCGTGCTCGTTCGTGGAGGCCGTGTTAAGGACCTTCCCGGTGTACGTTACAAGATCGTCCGTGGCGCATTGGATACCCAGGGCGTTAAGAACCGCAAGCAGGCTCGTAGCCGCTACGGTGCAAAGATGGAGAAGAAGTAATATGCCTCGCAAGGGTCCGGCCCCCAAGCGGCCGCTAGTTGTAGATCCCGTATACGGCTCCCCGTTGGTCACTCAGTTGATCAACAAGGTTCTTGTTGACGGTAAGAAGTCCACTGCCGAGCGCATCGTTTACGGTGCACTCGAAGGTGTTCGCGAAAAGACCGGTGCTGATCCCGTGGTTGCCTTGAAGAAGGCCATGGAGAACATCAAGCCCAGCCTTGAGGTCAAGTCCCGCCGTGTTGGTGGCGCTACCTACCAGGTTCCGGTTGAAGTCAAGCCCGGTCGTCAGACCGCTTTGGCGCTGCGTTGGTTGGTTGGTTACTCGAAGGCTCGCCGCGAGAAGACCATGACCGAGCGTTTGCGCAACGAAGTTTTGGATGCCTCCAACGGTCTTGGTGCCGCTGTAAAGCGTCGCGAAGACACCCACAAGATGGCCGAGTCCAACAAGGCCTTCGCCCATTACCGCTGGTAACTAGAGCCGTACGCGTGTCCGGCGGCAACCCCGCCGGACACGCAGTAGCTCATCTCTAGAAAAGGGAGACAACGTGGCACAGGACGTGCTTACAGACCTTAACAAGGTCCGCAACATTGGCATCATGGCCCATATTGATGCTGGCAAGACCACTACGACTGAGCGCATCCTGTTCTACACGGGTGTGAACCACAAAATCGGCGAAACCCACGACGGTGCTTCGACGACTGACTGGATGGAACAGGAGAAGGAACGCGGCATCACCATCACCTCCGCCGCCGTGACTTGCTTCTGGAACAACAACCAGATCAACATTATTGACACTCCCGGCCACGTTGACTTCACGGTGGAAGTTGAGCGCTCCTTGCGTGTTCTCGACGGCGCCGTTGCTGTTTTTGACGGCAAGGAAGGCGTTGAGCCTCAGTCCGAGACCGTTTGGCGTCAGGCTGACAAGTACAACGTTCCGCGTATCTGCTTCGTCAACAAGATGGACAAGCTCGGTGCTGACTTCTACTTCACGGTAGACACCATCGTCAACCGCCTCGGTGCAAAGCCGCTGGTCATGCAGCTGCCCATCGGTGTCGAGAGCGAATTCATCGGCGTCGTTGACTTGCTGACCATGAAGGCCTTCGTCTGGGCCGGTGACTCCAAGGGTGACGTCACCATGGGTGCCGCCTACGAAATCCAGGAGATCCCCGCTGATCTTCAGGACCAGGCTGAAGAGTACCGCGCAGCCCTTGTTGAGGCAGCTGCCGAGTCCTCTGAAGAGCTCATGGAGAAGTACCTCGAGGGCGAAGAACCGTCCATCGAGGAGCTGAAGGCTGGCATTCGCAAGCTGACGGTCAACTCCGAGATCTACCCGGTCTTCTGTGGTTCGGCCTTCAAGAACCGCGGCGTGCAGCCCATGCTCGACGCTGTTATTGACTTCCTGCCGAACCCGTTGGATGTTGGCGCCATGATCGGTCACGATCCTCGCGACGAGTCCATCGAGATCAAGCGCGAGCCCAGTGAATCAGAGCCGTTCTCGGCCCTGGCCTTCAAGATCGCCACGCACCCGTTCTTCGGCCAGTTGAACTTCATCCGCGTCTACTCCGGCAAGGCAACTTCCGGTACGCAGCTGATGAACTCGACCAAGGGTAAGAAGGAACGCATTGGCAAGCTCTTCCAGATGCACGCCAATAAGGAAATGCCTGTTGATCAGATCCACGCCGGTCACATCTATGCAGTGATCGGCCTCAAGGACACCACCACCGGTGACACCTTGTGCGATCCGGCACACCAGATCGTTCTGGAGTCGATGACCTTCCCCGCACCCGTGATCTTCGTTGCCATTGAGCCGAAGACCAAGGGTGACCAGGAGAAGCTCTCCACGGCTATCCAGAAGCTCTCCGCTGAGGACCCGACGTTCACCGTCAACCTCAACGAAGACACCGGCCAGACCGAAATTGGCGGCATGGGCGAGCTCCACCTGGACATCCTGGTGGACCGCATGCGTCGCGAATTCAACGTTGAAGCCAATGTTGGCAAGCCGCAGGTTGCGTACCGCGAAACCATCAAGCGCGCCGTCGTCAAGCACGACTACACGCACAAGAAGCAGACCGGTGGTTCGGGTCAGTTCGCTAAGATCCAGATCGCTATTGCGCCGATGGATACTGCCGAAGGCGAGATGTACGAGTTCGAGAACAAGGTCACTGGTGGCCGTGTTCCCCGCGAATACATCCCCAGCGTTGACCAGGGCATCCAGTCCGCATTGCCTGATGGCGTGCTGGCCGGCTACCCGATGGTTGGCATCAGGGCCACGCTGCTTGATGGCGCGTCCCACGATGTTGACTCCTCCGAAATGGCCTTCAAGATCGCCGGTCGAATGGCGTTCAAGGAAGCTGCTCGGATGGCCAACCCGATTCTGCTTGAACCGTTGATGGAAGTTGAAGTCCGCACCCCTGAGGAATACATGGGTGAAGTTATCGGTGACATCAACTCTCGTCGTGGCCAGATGCAGTCCATGGAGGACGCAAGCGGTGTCAAGGTCATCAAGGCTCTTGTTCCCTTGTCCGGCATGTTCGGTTACATCGGTGATCTGCGGTCCAAGACCCAGGGTCGTGCCGTGTACTCGATGAAGTTTGACAGCTACTCTGAGGTTCCGAAGGCAGTAGCCGACGAAATCATCCAGAAGGCTCGCGGCGAGTAGTCGCACTTTGCTTGGGTCTGATCTTTGGCTTTATGCTGAATAAGACCCAAGCAGCAGTAATTTCTTAAATATAAAAAGCCCCCAGTAGACTTACTACGGTTTTAGTGACGAAAAGCGTCGCTAGAGAGTATGTCATCTGAAAATGTTCTAGGAGGAACCCGTGGCGAAGGCAAAGTTCGAGCGGACCAAGCCGCACGTTAACATCGGCACCATCGGTCACGTTGACCATGGTAAGACCACGTTGACGGCTGCCATTTCCAAGGTACTGTACGACAAGTACCCGACACTTAACGAGCAGCGTGATTTCGGCTCCATCGACTCGGCTCCCGAGGAGAAGCAGCGTGGTATCACGATCAACATCTCCCACGTTGAGTACCAGACTGAGAAGCGCCACTACGCACACGTAGACGCTCCCGGTCACGCTGACTACATCAAGAACATGATCACCGGTGCTGCCCAGATGGACGGCGCTATCCTGGTGGTTGCTGCGACTGACGGCCCGATGGCCCAGACTCGCGAGCACGTTCTGTTGGCACGCCAGGTTGGTGTTCCCTACCTGCTGGTAGCGCTGAACAAGTCCGACATGGTTGACGACGAAGAACTCCTCGACCTGGTCGAAATGGAAGTTCGCGAACTGCTGTCCTCACAGGGCTTCGACGGCGACGAGGCACCTGTTGTCCGCGTTTCCGGCTTGAAGGCTCTGGAAGGCGACCCCGAGTGGGTCAAGTCCGTTGAAGACTTGATGGATGCTGTTGACAACCATGTTCCGGACCCGATCCGCGACAAGGACAAGCCGTTCCTGATGCCGGTTGAAGATGTTTTCACCATCACCGGTCGTGGAACTGTTGTGACGGGCCGCGCCGAGCGTGGAACCCTGAAGATCAACTCCGAGGTCGAGATTGTCGGCATCCGTCCGGTCCAGAAGACCACGGTTACCGGTATCGAGATGTTCCACAAGCAGCTCGACGAGGCTTGGGCCGGCGAGAACTGTGGACTGCTGCTCCGCGGTATCAAGCGCGAAGACGTAGAGCGTGGCCAGGTTATCGTGAAGCCGGGTTCCATTACCCCGCACACCGATTTCGAAGCCAACGTCTACATCTTGGCCAAGGATGAGGGCGGTCGTCACAACCCGTTCTACTCCAACTACCGCCCGCAGTTCTACTTCCGTACAACGGATGTTACCGGCGTTATCACCTTGCCTGAGGGCACGGAAATGGTTATGCCTGGCGACAACACCGAAATGACTGTCGCGCTGATCCAGCCGATCGCCATGGAAGAGGGCCTCGGCTTCGCTATCCGCGAAGGCGGCCGCACCGTTGGTTCAGGTCGTGTCACCAAGATCATCAAGTAGTCTCTAACTACTTAAGATCTTAAAAGGAGGGTCCCAGCTTCGGCTGGGGCCCTCCTTTTTGGCGCTATGGTGAGAGTCAGAGGAAGGGGCACCGATGCCGCAGGTAATTGCCGAACGAACCGTCCGCCTGGACCCGGCCACAGCGTTCGAACTATCACAAACCACCGGCGAGTTCCGATTGCGCTGGGATCCCTTTATTCATTCCCAGCAATTCCAAGACGGTGCCACGGTGGCGGCCAAGGGCGTGCGCACGCGTACGCGGACCCGGCTGGGTCTGGTGATGGTCAGCGAGTACGTGTCGTTCGTGCCGGGGAAGAATGTTGGCATGAAGATGGTGACTGGCCCCTGGTTCTTCGCCCAGTTTGGTGGCGGTTGGCGGTTCACCGAGTACGACGGCGGCACAAGACTTGTGTGGAAGTACACGTTCACGTGCAAACCGCGCTGCCTGCAGGGCATAGCTAACCCTCTCGGCCTGTGGCTGCTCGGACGGGAGATGGAACGGCGGATTTCCGCTTTTGCCGGAGCGTGCGACGATGCTGCGCTTATCGCCGATTTCAAGGCACTGGGTTGAGGTGGTCGGCGCAGCTGTTCAGGCTCTGTGCCGGAAGGAAAGAATGCCTGTGATGCGCACGCCATGGGCAGTTATGCCCATTTAATGGCGTAACTGCCCCCTGGTCGCCCGAATTGCCCTAAGCTGAGAGTTCGCCAGTAGTAAGGGAAACGTATGAGTCAGCAGCATCCCGCCGCGCCTCCGCAGTCACCGGAGCGCAACGCCATCGCTGAAGCTTACCGGCAAGGCTATTTGCAAGGTCATCGGGCCGGTTGGGGTGACGCCCTTGCTGCGCGGGCACAGACAGCCCCCGCCGGACCCCACTCCCAGCAGGGGAGGGCCCCTGCTTCCGTGATGGCTGCGCCTGTGACTTTTGCCGACGTTGGACCAGCCCCAGCACCCATGGCTCCTCAGCACCCCGTCCCGGTGGCGCCCACCTGGGCCGTGCCAGTGCCACTCATGTCTGGTGCGCAGCCGACGCCTATGCCTACGCCTGTGAACTACGGGCGGCCGCCAGCCATGCCCACCATGGAGCCTGCACACTACCGAGTGCCCGTGCAGGCACCTGGGGCGGTTGACCCTGCCGCCCTGGCCGCCAAGAAGAACAAGCGCGAGCTACAGAACATCAACGTCACCTTGTATGTGGCCAGTTTGCTCATGGTTGCGGCCGCTGCCCTCTTTGTGGGCAGCACGCTTCCCGTTGTGGCACGACTGGTGGGTGTGTGGCTCGGAACGGCACTCTTCTACACTGCCGGACTGGTGCTGCACAGCAAAGTTACCCGGCTCAAACCGGCTGCTGTGGCGTTCACCGGAACAGCTCTGGCAATCATTCCCTTTGCCGGTCTGGCGACTTACAACTTGGGGTTACCCGCGGCCTCAACAGTTTGGCTTACAACGTCCCTGATAGGCACGGTGGCGTATATCTTTGCTGCTGTGCGGCTGCAAAGCCGACTGGTGGCGTACCTTTCCCTGGCCTTCCTGCTCTCCACGGCATGGTCCTCCGTGGCCGCCCTCGGGGCCGCATTGGCGTGGTACTTTACCGCGCTCATTGTTTTTGCGGCACTGCTTTCCTTGGCCGGGTACCTCCTGAAGCGTGGCGCCGCCGGCGAAGGCACCGAGCCGAGCATCTACGCCAAACCCTTGAACGATCTTGGCCCCTGGTTTGCGCCGGCCGGTCTGCTTGGATCCTTGATCTTCAGTCTTGCGCTCAATGCCGCCGACCACGCGTTGGTGCTGATCGCCGGAGTCATGTACTACTCCGTGATGACGCTTATCTGCGCGCCGGCCCTGAAACGCTATAACTACCTAGGACTCCGGCTTTCCTTGACCATGGCGGCCCCATTTGTTGGCTGGATGATTGCGCCCAATCTCGCCTGGGCAGTTGGATCCTTCACGGTGGTCTTGGCCGTGCAGCTCATCACCGTGGCCTACACCCAAGTCCCGCTGGCACGTTTCTTGGACAGCGGCAGGTGGGTGCGCTGGGACGTCTTCATCAGCATTCCCGTCATGTCCGCAGCAGCAATGCTCTGGAGCATCGGCCTGTACTGGCAGCCCATGGAGGCAGCAGGATCCACCTCACTCGCGGTCCTCGGTGTGGCTTTCGGCTTGGTTGTTGCCATGGTGACGGTGCCCGCATTCCTGCCACACGGGGAATGGCTGCCACTTCCCGCGCTCGGAGCCATTCTGCTCTTCTCGCCCTTGCTGGAGGCGGCAGGCTGGAGCGTACTGCTGCTCGTGGCCGTCCTCTACACTGTGGTGCGGTACCTCACCACGAAAGGAACCGCCCTTCGAGCAGCCATGTTGGTTACTGCCAGGCTGTGTCTGACTGCCCTCGTAGCCTCCTCCATGGCCACCTTTGTGCCGGCCCAGCCGGGCAAGGTGGAGCTGATAGTGGCTGTCATCGCCATCATTGCTGCCGGCCAATTATTCGCCGACGCCCTCATAGGGAAGCTCGGCAAGGTGAGTGCCGTAATAAGTTTCTCGGCGGCAGCCTGGGCCTTGGTGGGGACAGTGCTGGTCGTTGGCTTGTCGTTAAGCCACTCCTGGCAGGACTTCACCGGGAATCCAGCCCGGGAGGTTCTGGCTGCTACTCGCTGGGAGTTCCTCGTGGCCGCCATCGCGATGGCGGCCGCCGCTGTTGCATATTCACTGCTCCGGCTGCCCCGCACAGGCGGCCTTTCAAGCGCGGAGCTCGTGGCGCCGTCGTACCTCAGCATTACCGCCCTCTGCGCCGGGGCCGTCTTCGATGCAGCCGGGGCAAGTGTTGGCTGGGCTGTGAGCACAGCATTCCTCACGGCGGCCGGCTTGCTCCTGGCTTCCCACAGCGAGTCCCTGCACCGCTGGCTCTACTGGTGGGCTGCGCGGTTGAGCTCACTCCTACTGGCCGTTGCGTTGTTCCAGCTCTGGGCCGAAGCCGATCCGGCGACGTTGATCGCCGGCCAGCCTGTGAATCTGGGACTTGTCATCTTGCTGGCCTTGGTGCCGCAGCTGCTCATCCTCGCGGCCACGCATTGGCGCGGAAAGACCATAACCGGTCTGCAGATGGATGTGGGGATCACCTTGTTACTGCTGGTGAGTGTCGCGGTGTTGAGCGGCATCGGTAACCACAACGGCAACTGGGCCACATTCGCAACGGTAGGACTCTCAGCGGTGGCCCTTGCAACGTTGGGCATTGCCGGCGCGCTGCGAGCTGCTTGGCCAGCTGTGGTCCAGTGGGCTGCGCCCGCTGCCATGCTGCTGCTGGCGTTGAGCTGCGCGGGCAACAATGATGCACTGGTTCTCGTTTTGGCAATTGTTGTTGCGACCTCCGGCCTCCTGTCGCTCAAGACTGGCACATATGTGCTTCGTGGGGTGCACTTCATGGTGGCTCGCTTGGCGTTTACGGCGCTAGTGGGTGTTGTTGTGGGACAGCTGGTGGACAACCCGGCGGTAACGTCCTTGGCGCTCACGGCGGCCCTGTTGCTCCAAGTTTCGGTGCAGTACTTCGCATCGCGCACCAAGGCAGTAGTTGTGGTGGGGGAGCCGGTACTCCTGCGGATCAGTCTGTGGTTGTTGCAGGGCGGGCAGGTTCTTGTGCCCGTTGCCTATCATCTTCTCACCGGCGGGTTCGCGGCTCCCGGCACGGCCCTGCGGTGGGTGGCAGTCGTGGAACTTGTGGCTCTTGCCCTGACAGCCATTGCCGCTCAGCTGTTCCTTTCACAGCGCGGGGCCTCATACCTTGCACTTGTTGCAGCAGTGGGCGGGGCCGCCGTCATAGGGCCGGTGTTGTGGCCAGGTGCTACAGCGCTGATTCTCTTGGCCATTTGTGTGGGCATCATTGCCTGGCGATGCCTTTACACGCCCACAGAACCAGAGATGCGCTGGTACTGGTTGGTGGCGACGTCGGTATTCCTACTGGCGGCCTGTGTTGTGGATAGTGGCGCTGCTACGGGCATCTTCGCCGCCATGTGGCTGGTGGCTGGTTTGGCGTTCATTGTGGCGGCGCATGTGATGCAGCTGCCTTGGCTGACGCTGCCCGGTGCGCTTCTCATTTTCCTGTCAGCCACCATGTTTAGCATTCAGGTATTCGATCTCACCCACCTCAGGGGGGTCTCGGCCTTTGCCGGATTTGTGGTTGTGGTGGGCACTTTGTATCTGGTGCGCCTGGTCCTTTTGGATCTGTTGGAAGCGCCGTACGTGCAACGGTGGAGCGTGGTGGCCGTGGCTCTTGGGGGCGGCGCCTTCTTCTCGCTCATGACCATGATGGATCGCAAGAGCGTGCTTCTCGGAGCGGGCACCTTTACTCTTATCGCACTGCTGGCCTGTTTGGAGGCTCCGGCCACCATTCGACGTCGTTGTGTTGATGGCGCCGTGGTTGCGTGCGCACTTGTCTGGTTCGTGGCCTGCTCCAGTTACGTGGACCTTGGCTTGTTCTGGTTTGTCCAGTGGTGCGCCGTGGCCTTGGGCGCCCTGGCGCTGATTCGATACGTGGCCAGTCAGGAAAAAACTGGCAAAGCCCTGCTTCTGGCGGCTGCCTGCCTGGCAAGTTTTGGGGCCCTCTTGACCGTTTTTAGTGGCGACACCTTGACTCAACTAATCTCGCTGCTGATCTTCGTGGCCCTGCTGGCAGTGGGCATGAGCCTGAACGAGCGGCTCTTCACCATCTGGGGTGCCATCGGTGTAACTACCGCTGTTGTTTGGTACGTACGCGGATACACGTTCATCTTGTTGGCCGTGCTGGCACTGGCGCTCATAGCCTTCGCCATCTGGGGCCTGACACGCAAAAAGCCGTTAGACGAAGTGCCCGTGCCAGCATATTCACCCGGACCTCCGCAATAGTTCGGTGCGCGCCCGCGACCCCGTCAGCACCGCTGGGAGGAGTTGCCCCCCGCATCCTCAGTGACATTGCCCACAGCTGAAGCCCCTCAGGCCCGGCAGGGGTGGCGCGGCTACTGTGCGGCGGCGCCGGGTTGCCTGCGGCCACGTCTGCCCCGATTGGCGTTTGGGTGCAGAATCCGGCATACTTATTGAGTTGTTCAAGTGCTTTTTCGTGTCCCGGTCGAGATAATGCTCGATGCAGGGTCCAAGCTGAAGCCCAAACATGACCATTCCTTCGCATTTTAGTGCGGGTACGTGCGTGAATTATTCACGACACGCCCGACCGCGGGGGTCGGAGCTTCGGCGGATTGAGGAACCCGGAAATGTCCGGATTCAGTTCGTTGGAAGCGTGGCTGAGAGTGCCACAGATGAACCAAGAAAAGTAAACAGCGTTTACGTCAACAGCATTGCTCCTACAGGATGCTTCGTTACAGGAAAGAGAGTCACGACGCCATGGCGGGACAAAAAATCCGCATCCGGCTGAAGTCATATGACCACGAGGTTATTGATGTTTCAGCCCGGAAGATCGTTGAGACGGTCACGCGCGCAGGCGCAACGGTAGTCGGCCCGGTGCCGCTGCCCACCGAGAAGAACATTTACTGCGTAATTCGTTCTCCTCACAAGTACAAAGACAGCCGCGAGCACTTTGAAATGCGCACGCACAAGCGTCTAATCGACATCATCGATCCCACGCCCAAGGCAGTAGATTCGCTCATGCGTCTCGACTTGCCGGCCGACGTGAACATCGAAATCAAACTGTAGGGAGGTGCTGAGAAACTATGACCGCGACCCGAAACACTAAGGGCATCCTGGGCACGAAGCTCGGCATGACCCAGGTCTGGGACGAGAACAACTTGCTTGTTCCCGTAACCGTCGTCCAGGCCGACTCCAACGTCATCACCCAGCTGCGTAACGCAGAGGTAGATGGCTATGTAGCGATTCAGATCGGCTACGGCCAGATCGATCCTCGTAAGGTAACCAAGCCTTTGGCTGGTCACTTCGAAAAGGCAGGTGTCACGCCTCGCCGCCACGTCGTCGAGCTGCGCACCGCAGACGCTGACACCTACACCCTCGGCCAGGAGCTCTCCGTTGAGATCTTCGAAGCCGGCCAGAAGGTCGACGTCGTCGGCACTTCAAAGGGTAAGGGCTTCGCCGGTGTCATGAAGCGTCACGGCTTCAAGGGTGCCCCCGCCTCTCACGGTGCTCACAAGAACCACCGTAAGCCCGGTTCCATCGGTGGCGCGTCCACCCCTGGCCGCGTTTTCAAGGGTATGCGCATGGCAGGCCGTATGGGTGCCGAGCGCGTAACCACCATGAACCTCACGGTTCACGGTGTTGACGCCGAGAAGTCGCTGCTGCTGATCAAGGGTGCCGTTCCCGGCGCCCGCGGCCAGGTCGTATTCGTACGCACCGCCGTGAAGGGAGCATAAGTAAATGACTACTGTTAAAGTAGATCTGCCCGCAGAGATCTTCGACGTACAGACCAACGTGCCCTTGTTGCACCAGGTTGTCGTAGCTCAGCTTGCTGCCGCCCGTCAGGGTACTCACAAGACCAAGACCCGCGCCGAAGTATCCGGTGCAGGCCGTAAGCCGCATGCACAGAAGGGTACCGGCCGCGCCCGTCAGGGTTCCATCCGTGCCCCTCACATGACCGGTGGTGGCGTTGTCCACGGTCCCACCCCTCGCGATTACAGCCAGCGCACCCCCAAGAAGATGAAGGCTGCTGCACTGCGCGGCGCTCTCTCCGACAGGGCACGCAACGGCCGTATCCACGTCATTGCTGAATTGGTTGCAGGCTCCAAGCCCTCCACCAAGGCTGCTATGGCTACCCTTGCCGGCGTTACCTCGCGTAAGAACCTCTTGGTTGTTATCGAGCGCGCCAACGACGTTGCCGCTTTGAGCGTACGTAACATCACCAACCTCCACGTTTTGTATGTTGACCAGCTCAACACCTACGACGTGCTTGTTTCCGATGACATCGTCTTCACACAGGCTGCATACGACGTCTTCGTATCCGGACGCGCCGCTGCAGAAGCTTTCGCTTCCAGCATGCTGTTGGTCGAAGACCTGGTTTCCGTTGACTCCGATGATGATGCCGCAGGCACCATCAAGGGCAACAAGGACTCCATGAAGTACCACGTGCCTGGTTCACGCTGGTATGACGCCACTGTGGCCGAGGTTTGGTTCGCAACCGTTGAGGAAGCCAAGGCCGCAGGCTTTGTTCCCGCCGGTGGCGAAGCTGCCCAGACGATTGAGGAGGACGCCAAGTGAGCGCCGTCACCATCAAGGATCCGCGCGACGTAGTGCTTGCACCCGTCGTTTCGGAAAAGAGCTACGGTTTGATCGACGAAGGTAAGTACACCTTCCTGGTTGACCCCCGCTCGAACAAGACCGAGATCAAGCTGGCCGTGGAGAAAATCTTCTCCGTCAAGGTCGACTCGATCAACACCATCAATCGTGTTGGTAAGCGCAAGCGCACCAAGTTCGGATGGGGACAGCGCAAGGGCACCAAGCGCGCCATTGTCTCCCTTCGCGAAGGCACGATCGACATCTTCGGCGGTCCGCTTTCATAAGCGGAGACCACTTTAACGAGGAAATATACTATGGGAATCCGTAAATACAAGCCGACAACCCCGGGCCGTCGTGGCTCGAGCGTTGCCGACTTCAGTGAAATCACGCGGTCGACGCCGGAGAAGTCTCTGGTCCGTCCCCTGCCCAAAAAGGGTGGCCGCAATAACACCGGTCGTATCACGACACGTCACAAGGGTGGTGGCCACAAGCGCCAGTACCGCTTGATCGACTTCCGTCGTCACGACAAGGATGGCGTTAACGCTCGCGTTGCTGAGATCGAATACGATCCCAACCGCACCGCACGCATTGCCCTCCTGCACTACGTTGATGGCACCAAGCGTTACATCATCGCGCCGAACAAGCTCAGTCAGGGTGACTTCGTAGAAGCCGGTCCCGAAGCTGACATCAAGCCTGGCAACAACCTCCCGTTGCGCAACATCCCCGTGGGTACTGTTATCCACGCTGTGGAGCTGCGTCCCGGTGGCGGTGCCAAGATGGCTCGCTCCGCTGGTGCATCTGTTCAGCTCGTCGCCAAGGAAGGCCGCTTCGCTCAGTTGCGTCTGCCCTCCGGCGAAATCCGCAACGTTGATGTGCGCTGCCGCGCGACCATCGGCGAGGTCGGCAACGCTGAGCAGTCCAACATCAACTGGGGTAAGGCTGGCCGTATGCGCTGGAAGGGCGTACGCCCGACAGTTCGTGGTGTTGCTATGAACCCTGTTGATCACCCTCATGGTGGTGGTGAAGGTAAGACCTCCGGTGGACGTCACCCGGTCAACCCGAACGGTAAGCGTGAAGGCCGTACTCGCCGTCCGAACAAAGAGAGCGACAAGCTGATTGTTCGTCGCCGCCGTACTGGCAAGAACAAGCGATAGGAGCCGGCAGACATGCCACGTAGCCTGAAAAAGGGTCCCTTCGTTGACCAGCACCTCTTTGTAAAGGTAGCTAGGGAAAACGAAAAGGGCACCAAGAACGTTATTAAGACCTGGTCCCGCCGATCGATGATCATCCCGGACATGCTCGGTCACACGATCGCTGTACACGATGGTCGCAAGCACATCCCCGTGTTTGTCACTGAGTCGATGGTCGGGCACAAGCTCGGCGAATTCGCCGCCACGCGGACATTCCGCGGCCATGTCAAGGACGACCGTAAAGGCAAGCGCCGCTAGGCGCTTAGCTTTTACGGCAAAGACGAGAGAGAGATAGCAATGGAAGCCAAGGCAAGTGCGCGTCATCTGCGCGTTACGCCTATGAAGGCCCGGCGCGTCGTCAACCTGATTCGTGGCAAGCAGGCGAATGAGGCATTGGCGATTTTGAAGTTTGCCCCCCAGGCAGCTTCGGAGCCGGTATTCAAGGTAGTCCAGTCCGCAGTGGCTAACGCCCGCGTTCTGGCTGACCGCGACAGCATCGCGTTCAACGAAAATGATCTTTACATCAGCGAAATCTTCGTTGACGAAGGCCCGACCATGAAGCGGTTCCAGCCGCGTGCTCAGGGTCGTGCGTTTGAGATCAAGAAGCGCACCAGCCACGTCACAGTGGTTGTCGCGACACCCGAGAAAGAGGAGGCTCGCTAAGTGGGACAGAAAGTAAACCCGCACGGGTTCCGTCTCGGGATCACCACGGACCACCGTTCACATTGGTTCGCGGACAGCAACAAGCCCGGTCAGCGTTACAAGGACTTCGTTAAAGAAGACATCCAGATTCGTGCACTCATGTCCACGGGCATGGACCGCGCCGGTATTTCCAAGGTTGAGATTGAGCGCACCCGTGACCGTGTACGTGTGGATATTCACACAGCACGCCCGGGTATCGTTATCGGTCGTCGTGGAGCAGAAGCAGACCGCATCCGCGGCGAGCTTGAAAAGCTCACCGGCAAGCAGGTTCAGCTGAACATCTTGGAAGTCAAGAACCCGGAAGCTGACGCTCAGCTCGTTGCCCAGGGCATCGCAGAGCAGCTGACTAGCCGTGTGGCTTTCCGCCGCGCGATGAAGAAGGCTATGCAGTCCGCACAGCGCACTGGCAGCGTCAAGGGCATCCGTGTCGCTTGTGCCGGTCGCTTGGGTGGCGCTGAAATGTCCCGCACCGAGTTCTACCGCGAAGGTCGTGTGCCCCTGCACACCCTGCGTGCCAACATCGATTACGGCTTCTTCGAAGCCAAGACCGTGTTCGGCCGTATTGGTGTCAAGGTCTGGATCTACAAGGGCGATGTTACGAGCAAGGAACTGGCTGCTCAGGCAGCTGCTGCTCCTGCACGTGGCCGTGGCCCGCGTCGTGACGGCGATGACCGCGGAAACCGCGGCCCCCGTGCCGGTGGCGACCGTCGTCGTAACGACCGTCCCGAGCGCACCGAGGCTGCTGCCGCGGTTGAGGCTCCTGTAGCTGCAGAGGTTGCAGCTCCGGTAGCAGAAGGAGGACAGGCTTAAATGCTTATCCCACGTCGAGTAAAGCACCGCAAGCAGCACCACCCGGGTCGTTCCGGTCAGGCTACTGGCGGTACCGTGGTTTCATTTGGTGAGTGGGGCATTCAGGCTCTCACGCCGGCATATGTAACCAACCGTCAGATCGAGTCCGCTCGTATCGCCATGACTCGTCACATCAAGCGTGGCGGTAAGGTGTGGATCAACATCTACCCCGACCGTCCCTTGACGAAGAAGCCTGCCGAAACCCGTATGGGTTCCGGTAAGGGTTCGCCCGAGTGGTGGATTGCGAATGTCAAGCCCGGACGCGTTCTTTTTGAACTCTCCGGTGTATCAGAAGAGGTAGCACGCGAGGCTTTGCGCCTGGCAATCCACAAGCTGCCGTTGAAAGCACGCATTGTGCGTCGCGAAGGTGGTGAGTAGAGATGTCAATTGGTTCTAAAGAACTTGCCCCTGCACAGCTTGACGGGTTCGACAACGTACGTCTTGTCGAAGAACTCCGTAAGGCTAAGGAAGAACTGTTCAACCTGCGTTTCCAGTCCGCCACAGGGCAGCTGGAAAGCCACGGTCGTTTGCGCGTTGTAAAGCGCGACATCGCCCGTATCTACACAGTGTTGCGCGAACGCGAGCTGGGCATTCGCCCGGACGTGGTTGCCGTTGCACCCGTGGAGAAGGCCTCCAAGAAGGCTGACAAGGAAGCCAAAAAGGCCTCCAAGAAGGCTGAAACATCTGAGGAGGACGCCAAGTGAGCGATTCTGTAAGCAACACTGAAGAAGGCGCGGATGCTGTTGTCCGCAACGAGCGTAAGAAGCTTCGCGGCTACGTCGTCTCCGACAAGATGGAAAAGACCATCGTTGTTGAGGTCGAAGACCGTGTGAAGCACGCCTTGTACGGCAAGGTTCTGCGTCGCAACAAGAAGATCAAAGCCCATGATGAAGAGAACAGCGCCGGCATCGGCGACCTGGTCATCATCAGCGAAACTCGCCCGCTGTCCGCTACCAAGCGGTTCCGCCTCGTCGAGATCGTCGAAAAGGCTAAGTAAGCACTTCACGCACTTGTGCGCGATTGATTACTAAAACGTTGGGCCCGTTGCCACTTGTGGCGGCGGGCCCAACGCCGTTTAACACCCGACCACCGCGGTGTGGGCGAGGTAACTTCTTCGGTGGGCTAGCTACGTACCGTCAGGTTCCGCCGTCGTGCTAGGATTATCTATTGCTGCGCCTTTTCTGTGCCGCCGTTTACGGTGGCCTCATCAGGTGCGCAATTACCTCGTAAATGCTCGTGCCCCTACAAACTGCCGTCAGATCCGTGGATTTATCCGCACATCTGTACGGAAAGTGCAGTTGGCATGAGGTATTTAGGCGTGTTTTGGCAAAATCCAGGCACGTCAAGAGACATCCCGAACAATACGTTCCGCAAGGCTTATCCATAGATGGTTTATGGCCAAGAACCGGCGCGACGAACAGGAGACACTAGTGATTCAGCAGGAGTCGCGGCTTAAGGTCGCCGACAACACGGGTGCCAAGGAAATCTTGACAATCCGCGTTCTCGGTGGATCTGGGCGCCGCTACGCAGGCATTGGCGACACCATTGTCGCAACCGTCAAGGATGCAATCCCCGGCGGTAACGTAAAGAAGGGTGACGTCGTCAAGGCTGTCATCGTTCGTACCAAGAAGGAACGCCGCCGTGCGGATGGTTCCTACATCAAGTTCGATGAGAATGCAGCTGTCATTCTCAAAGCTGACGGGGACCCCCGCGGTACCCGTATCTTCGGCCCGGTTGGCCGTGAACTTCGTGACAAGAAGTTCATGAAGATCATCTCGTTGGCTCCGGAGGTGCTGTAACTCATGGCTAAAATCAAAAAGGGTGACCTGGTTCAGGTCATCACAGGCGCCAAGGCTGAGCGTGGCGGCGACCGTGGCAAGCAGGGCAAGGTCCTGAAGGTATACACCGAGACCAACCGCGTGTTGGTTGAGGGTATTAACCGCGTCACCAAGCACACCAAGGCCGGTCAGACCGAACGTGGCACCAACACTGGTGGCATCGAGACTGTCGAGGCACCCATTCATATCTCCAACGTTGCCGTAGTGGACCCGTCCACGAAGAAGCCGACTCGCGTTGGCTACCGCATCGAAACCGTTGAGCGCGATGGCCGCGAACGTCAAGTACGTGTCCGCGTTGCCAAGACCTCGGGGAAGGACCTGCCATGAGCTCCGTAGTTGCAGAGAACACTCCCACGATCATCCCTCGCCTGAAGACCCGCTACGCAGCGGAGATCAAGGCATCGTTGGTCGAGGAATTCAAGTACGCGAACGTTAACCAGGTCCCGCGCCTGGTCAAGGTTGTTGTCAACATGGGTGTTGGAGATGCCGCTAAGGACTCCAAGCTCATCGACCACGCCGTTCGCGACCTCACAGCCATCACCGGCCAGAAGCCTCAGGTAACTAAGGCTCGCAAGTCGATCGCACAGTTCAAGCTGCGCGAAGGCATGCCGATCGGTTGCCACGCCACGTTGCGTGGAGACCGTATGTGGGAATTCCTGGACCGTTTGGTCACACTGGCACTGCCCCGTATCCGCGACTTCCGCGGCCTCAGTGGCAAGCAGTTTGACGGCAACGGAAACTACACCTTCGGTCTGACCGAGCAGGTTATGTTCCACGAGATCGACCAGGATTCCATCGACCGCCCCCGCGGTATGGACATCACTGTCGTGACCACAGCCAAGACCGATGACGAAGGCCGCGCGCTGCTTAAGGCGCTTGGCTTCCCGTTCAAAACCGAAGATAAATAATCTACGTAATAGGTCCGTTCTGCGGGTATGAAGAGTTGACACACGCTGTCACCGCTTCGAATCCACGCGAAGGAAACCGTTACGAGGAAGGGCAAGCGCCCAAATGACAATGACAGATCCTGTCGCAGACATGCTTACGCGTCTGCGCAACGCAAACTCGGCACACCACGACACCGTGTCCATGCCGTTTAGCAAGCTCAAAGGCCACATCGCCGACATCCTCAAGGCACAGGGTTACATTGCTGCCTGGAAGGTTGAAGACGCCGAAGTTGGCAAGAAGATGACCATCGACTTGAAGTACGGCCCCGCACGTGAGCGTTCAATCGCTGGCCTGCGCCGTATCTCCAAGCCTGGCCTGCGCGTTTACGCAAAGTCCACGAACCTCCCCAACGTTTTGGGTGGGTTGGGTGTCGCTATCCTGTCGACGTCTTCCGGTCTTTTGACCGACCGTCAGGCTGCCAAGAAGGGCGTGGGTGGGGAAGTCCTCGCCTACGTCTGGTAGTAGAGAGAGAAGGGAAAGAACTTATGTCACGTATTGGACGTCTCCCCATCTCCGTGCCTGCCGGCGTCGAGGTCAAGGTTGAAGATAACCTGGTTTCCGTCAAAGGCCCGAAGGGAACTCTGGCACACACTGTTGCCAGCCCCATCACGGTTGCACTCGAAGAGAACACCGTAACCGTTAGCCGCCCCAACGATGAGCGTGCTTCGCGTTCACTCCACGGTTTGACTCGGACCCTCATTGACAACCTGATCATCGGTGTCACCGCAGGCTACGAGAAGAAGCTGGAAATTGTGGGTACCGGTTACCGCGTAGTAGCCAAGGGTGCGAACCTCGAGTTCGCCCTGGGCTACAGCCACCCCGTTGTCATTGAGGCACCGGCTGGCATCACACTGACTGTTGAGAGCCCCACTAAGCTCTCCGTGTCAGGCATTGACAAGCAGCAAGTGGGCGAAGTTGCTGCCAACATCCGCAAGCTGCGCAAGCCCGACCCGTACAAGGGTAAGGGCGTACGCTACGCCGGCGAAATCATCCGCCGCAAGGTCGGAAAGGCTGGTAAGTAACCATGGCACTATCCATAAGAGGAAAGTCCAAGGCCGCAGCACGCGGCCGTCGTCACCTGCGCGTTCGCAAGCGCGTCAGTGGCACCACTGTACGTCCGCGTCTGGTGGTCAACCGCTCTGCTCGTCACATGTTCGTTCAGGTCATCGATGACACCGCGGGTCTGACCCTGGTGTCCGCCTCGACTCTCGAAGCTGACCTGCGTGCCTTCGACGGTGACAAGACCGCCAAGGCCAAGCGCATTGGTGAGCTCGTTGCTGAGCGTGCCAAGGCTGCCGGTATCGAAGCTGTTGTCTTCGACCGTGGCGGTAACCGTTACCACGGTCGCGTTGCAGCAGTTGCTGACGGCGCACGTGAAGGCGGTCTGGCACTGTGACCGAAAACATTAACAAGGAGAACACTGTGTCAGAAGCAACTGCAACTGACGGTGCTGCTGCGAAGACTGAGACAGCTGCTGGCGCCGAAGGCGCCCGTGGCCGTGGCGGTCGCGACGGCGCTCGTGGAGGCCGCGAAGGCGGTCGCGACGGTGGACGTGGCCGTGGCGGTCGCGACGGCGGTCGTGAAGCTGAGAAGAGCCAGTTCATTGAGCGCGTTGTCAACATCAACCGTGTTGCCAAGGTTGTCAAGGGTGGTCGTCGCTTCAGCTTCACCGCGCTGGTAATCGTCGGTGACGGCAACGGTATGGTTGGCGTCGGCTACGGCAAGGCCAAGGAAGTTCCCGCGGCTATTGCTAAGGGCGTTGAAGAAGCTAAGAAGTCCTTCTTCCGCGTTCCCATGATCGGCAAGACCATCCCGCACCGTGTACAGGGTGAGGCCGCCGCTGGCGTCGTCATGCTGCGCCCGGCTGCTGCTGGTACTGGTGTTATTGCCGGTGGCCCGGTTCGCGCCATCTTGGAGTGCGTAGGCATCCATGACGTGCTGTCCAAGTCACTGGGTTCTTCAAATGCCATCAACATTGTTCACGCAACAGTTGCTGCATTGAAGGGTCTTGAAGACCCCAAGGCTGTTGCGGCTCGCCGCGGCTTGCCTTTGGACGAAGTTGCTCCGGCCATTCTGTTGCGCAATATGCAAAAGGCAGGTCTGTAATGACTACACCGAAGAACATCAAGGTTTCCGAGAACAAGCTGGAAATCACTCAGATCCGGGGCGTCGTTGGCGCCAAGCAGAACCAGAAGGACACCCTTCGCTCGCTGGGTCTGAAGCGCATCGGTCACACCGTTGTCCGCTCGGCTGACGCAGTGACTGCTGGCATGGTCAACACGGTTCCGCACCTGATCAAGGTTGAGGAGACTAAGTAAAGTGGCTACTGACAAGACTGTAGAAACTGCTGAGAAGCAGAATGCCCTCAAGGTCCACCACCTGCGTCCCGCACCCGGCGCCAAGACGGCTAAAACCCGTGTTGGCCGTGGTGAAGGATCCAAGGGTAAGACCGCAGGCCGCGGTACCAAGGGTACCAAGGCTCGCTACCAGGTTAAGGCTGGCTTTGCCGGCGGCCAGTTGCCGCTGCACATGCGTTTGCCGAAGCTGCGTGGCTTCAAGAACCCGTTCCGCGTTGAGTTCCAGGTTGTCAACCTGGACAAGCTGAACGAGCTCTTCCCCGAAGGTGGCGTTGTCACCGTTGCAACACTGGTTGAAAAGGGTGCCGTTCGTAAGAACCAGCCCGTGAAGGTGCTGGGCACCGGCGAAATCACCGTCAAGGTTGATATCTCCGCCCACGCGTTCTCCTCCAGCGCTGTGTCAAAGATCGCTGCTGCAGGTGGAACCACCACCGAACTGTAAAAGGTTCACAAATGCGCACATCTAACGATTAGACTCTTGGTGAGCGGAGCTCATGTTCCGCTCACCAGGGGTCTTTCGTTTTATGGATTCCGTGTGGGTGTGGCCGCGCCTTATGGGGCTGCCTTCCCGTCACAGTTTCAATGCGAGCCAGATCACCCACTAGAATCTTTCCTTGGGCTTCATTCGAGAAGTCAACTTCATTACTACACATCAGGAGGACGCTTGCTTACCGCATTTGGCCGCGCCTTTCGCACGCCTGATCTGCGACGCAAGTTGTTGTTCACGCTGGGAATTCTTGCCATCTTCCGCTTGGGCGCATTTATCCCCTCGCCTGGAATTGATTACCGAAATGTCCAACAGTGCGTGAACGCTGCTGACACAAGCCAGGGCATCTACCAGCTGGTTAACTTGTTCAGCGGCGGCGCCTTGCTTCAGGTTTCCATTTTTGCGCTGGGAATCATGCCCTACATCACCGCGAGCATTATTGTTCAGCTGTTGCGTGTGGTCATCCCTCGTTTCCAGGAACTGCACCTTGAAGGTGCTCAGGGCCAAGCGAAGCTCACCCAATACACGCGATACCTAACTATCGCCCTGGGCCTGCTCAATGCCACCACCTTGATCACCCTTGCACGCTCAGGCCAGCTGTTTGCTGGTTGTGGCGCCGCAGGCACACCTGGTGCGTTGATCCCCAACGACAACCTTGTCACCGTCTTGTTGCTCATCATCACCCTGACGGCCGGTTCCGGTTTGATCATGTGGATGGGCGAGCTCGTCACCGAAAAGGGTGTCGGCAACGGCATGTCCCTGCTGATCTTCGTTGCTATCGCAGCACAGTTCCCCACCTCCTTGGGTGCGATCTTGAAGACTCAGGGCTGGGGCACCTTCCTGATCGTCATGATCGTTGGTCTGCTCGTTATGGCCTTGGTTGTCTTTGTTGAGCAGTCTCAGCGACGCATTCCCGTCCAGTACGCCAAGCGTATGGTGGGACGGCGCACCATGGGTGGAACCAGCACCTACATCCCCATCAAGGTCAACATGGCCGGTGTTATCCCGGTTATCTTTGCCTCCTCGATGCTGTACCTGCCGGCGTTGCTGGCTCAGTTCGCCACACCGGCAAACAGCACCGAGATCCCGGCCTGGGTTGAGTGGATCAACAACTACCTCACCCGTGGAGATCACCCGATCTACATGCTGATGTACTTCCTGTTGACCATCGGATTCACGTACTTCTACGTCGCGATCACCTTCAACCCTGAAGAGGTCTCCGACAACATGAAGAAGTACGGCGGATTCATCCCCGGAATTCGTGCAGGGCGTCCCACCCAGGACTACTTGCAGTACGTTATCTCGCGCATCACCTTGCCGGGTGCGCTCTACTTGGCAATTGTTGCTCTGATCCCACTCATCGCCTTGGTCCTGGTTGGGGCAAACCAGAGCTTCCCGTTCGGTGGCACATCGATCCTGATCGTGGTGGGTGTTGGCTTGGAGACTGTCAAGCAGATTGATGCGCAGCTCCAGCAGCGCCACTATGAAGGGTTATTGCGATGACAAGAATGCTGATCATTGGGCCTCCCGGTTCAGGCAAAGGAACACAGGCAGAGCGGATCTGTTTGGAGCTGGGAATTGTTGCCATCTCCACGGGCGACATCTTCCGTGCCAACGTCAAGGGCGAAACACCCTTGGGTCTGGAAGCAAAGAAGTACATCGACAACGGTGACTTCGTTCCGGACAGCGTGACAAACCGGATGGTGCGCGATCGGCTCGCCCAGAGTGACGTGGCACAGGGCTTCCTTTTGGATGGCTACCCCCGCACCTCTCCTCAGGTGGACGAACTTGATGACATCTTGGCAGCTGCCGAGGCGAATCTTGATGTTGTGGTCCAGCTGACAGCTGATGACGAAGAACTCGTCAAGCGGTTGCTGGGGCGTGCATTGGAAACCGGACGTAGCGATGACAACGAAGACGTTATTCGTCACCGCCTGGATCTCTACCGTGAACAGACTGAGGTTGTAGTGTCCCGCTATGCGGAGCGCGGCATTTTGGCCAAGGTTGACGGGCTGGGTCCGATGGACGAAGTCACCGAACGCATCATGGACGCCATCAAGACGTCCAAGCACTAAGAATTATCAACGGTGCCTCTCTGGTGCCGGGTTGTGAAGGAGGGCTCCTTCCCGCTTTACGGGGAGGAGCCCTCAATCGTTTTAGCGAAAGGGTTCTTTCATGGTTTTTGGCCAGCAAAGAATTGAATACAAGACCATCGACCAAATGCGCATCATGCGCCGTAGTGGGCTCATCCTCGATGGTGCACTGAACACCACCATTGCAGCTGTTGCACCGGGCATCACCACAGCGGAACTGAACGCCGTCTTCACCGCCGAACTGAAGAAGGCTGGGGCCACCTCGAACTTCCTTGGTTACCACGGCTTCCCCGCCTCCATCTGCACCTCGGTGAACGAAGAAGTGGTTCACGGCATTCCTGGCCCCAGGGTTCTGGAAGCAGGCGACATCATCTCCATTGACGGTGGCGCCATTGTGGAGGGCTGGCACTCGGACTCTGCCCGGACAACCATTGTTGGCGGGCCCGACGCCGAGGACCCCGCGGACCGCCGTCTGAGCGACATTACCGAGGAAAGCATGTGGCGCGGCATCGCAGCCATGGCCAGCGCCAAGTACGTGGGCGACATTGGCGACGCTATTGACGAATACGTGTCCTCCCAGCCCGGCAAGGAGCTGGGCATCCTTGAAGACTATGTGGGGCACGGCATTGGCTCGGCCATGCATATGGCACCTGATGTGTTGAACTTCGCCTCCAAGCATCGCGGGCCGAAGTTGAAGCCGGGCATGTGCCTGGCCCTTGAACCCATGTTGGTGCGTGGCGGACTGGACACGCTCACCCTCGAGGACGATTGGACTGTGATCACCACAGACAAGGCCCGTGCGGCGCACTGGGAACATTCGGTTGCCGTGCACAACAAGGGCATTTGGGTTTTGACAGCCGCCGACGGCGGAGCGGAGCGCCTGGCGCCGTGGGGCGTCACACCAGTGCCGCTGGACTAATCCCCGCCCCTCCACAACTGACCCGCAGAAAACGCCGAAAATCACGTAAAATCCGTGATTTTTCGGCGTTTTCTGCGGGTCAGTTGTGGTTGGGCGGAACTATTTGGGCTGTGTTTGCCGGCCGTCCACCTTGACGCCACCGGAACTGACCTCGCACTCCGTAACTTGGTCAATGAATCTGCAGGGGCACACGCCGAAACGCGTTGCCAGCCCCTCCGACCACCATGACGAGGAGTGCACACGAATGCGCATCTATGCCCACCGCGGGGTTTCAGCGCACCTTCCGGAGAACACGCTGGCAGCCTTCTCCCGCGCCATCGACCTCGGTGCCGACGGTATTGAACTGGACGTCCACCTGTCCGCCGACGGGGTCCCGGTGGTCATTCACGACGACACCGCGGACCGCACCACCAACGGTGCTGGCAGCATCACCGAGTTCACTGCCCGTCAGCTGGGCCTCCTTGATGCCGGCAGCGGCCAGTTTGTCCCCACGCTGTCGCAGGTGTTGAATCTGGCCGCCGGCAAGGTGCGCGTCAACATTGAGCTTAAGGACGCCGAATCCACGGGCCCGGTCGCCGAGGTCGTGGCAGGGATTGCCGGCCTCGACTGGTTTGCATCGTCGGCCGACTGGAGCGCACTGGCCGCACTGGGCCGCAGGATTCCCGGCGCGAAGGTGTATCCGCTGTGCGTCGGCACGCTTGAAAAGCTCCGTGCACTGCTGCCCGAAGGTTCCGCCGGGGAAGAGTTCGCTGGACGCGGCCTGGCCGAAGCCATCGACTTCGCCGTGAACAACGGCGGCGAGGGCGTCTCCGTTTGGGAGGGTGGGCTGGACCGGGAAGACATCGCAGCAATCCACGACGCCGGACTCCAAGCGTGGGTCTGGACCGTCAACGACGGTGCGCGTGCACGCGAGTTGCAGGACATGGGCGCCGACGGCATCTGCACCGACGATCCGGCCCTGATCCAGGACGCGGCAGTTGCCACAAGCAGTGCCCTAGAGCAGCCGGCAACGGTGGGTAGCTAGAACCATGACCCAACTCGCTACCACTGCCGTGGTACCGGAACCCGGTGTCAAGGCCTCGCAAGAACAAATCCGGAACGGCATACACGGCGACGGCGTGGTGGCACTGCGCAAACGCCGGACGCCGTGGAAGTCGTGGCTGCTATTCCTGCTCTTCGCCGGGCCCAACGTGGTCCTGCTGATCATCTTCACGTACAAGCCCCTAGTGCAGTCGCTGCAGTACTCGCTGTTGCAGTGGAATATCGGCTCGGCCACGGCGCGTTTCATCGGGGCGGACAACTATGTCAGCTGGTTTACGGATCCCGCCACCGCCAATCTGGTGAGGGTGACGGTGATTTTCACCGTGACCACTGTGGCGGGCGGCATGGTGCTGGGCATTTCCCTGGCGCTCCTGCTGAACCGGAAACTTCGCGGCACGGGCCTGGCCCGGACGGTAGTTGTCGCACCGTATGTCTTGTCCGGCGTCGCCGTCGGACTGCTGTGGCTGTTTGTCTTTGACCCGAACTTTGGGGTTCTTGGCGGCGTCCTTAAAGCCGTGGGATTGGGCTCGCCCGACTGGTACAACGATCCCCAATGGGCCTTGCCCATGATCATCATCGTCTACCTGTGGAAAAACGTCGGCTATGTGGCGCTGATCTATCTAGCCGCACTGCAGGCCGTGCCCAAGGACCTGACCGAAGCCGCCACGCTGGACGGGGCCAGTGCCTTCGCCAGTTTCCGCCATGTGGTGTTGCCGCTGCTGGCGCCAACCACGTTCTTCCTGTCGATCACCACCTTGTTGAGCTCCTTGCAGTCCTTTGACATCATCCAGGCCATGACCAAGGGCGGGCCGCTGGAAGGCACCACCACGATGATGTACCAGATCTATCAGGAGGGATTTGGGACCGGCCGGGCCGGATATTCCTCGGCGATCGCCACAGTCCTGTTCGTCGTGTTGTTGGCCATCACGGCCGTGCAAATGTTGTTTATCCAGAAGAAGGTCCACTACTGATGAGCCTCGATGTGAACAATAGAACCGCTGTGAAGCTCCGGGACGTTCCGCCCACGGGCAGCGCGGGTGGTGGGGAAGCGGGAGCGCCGCAGCCGAAAAGGGCCCGGGTCAAGCCCCGGATCGGCGGCTACCTGATGATGCTGCTGGCTGTTGCGGCGATGATTCTGCCGTTGGTCTGGATGATGCTGGCGAGTTTCAAGCAACGCGATGAAATCTACACGGTGCCGATCCAGTGGCTGCCGGAGTCCCTTGAGCTGTCCAACTACTTCGACGCGCTTGCCGCCGTCCCCTTTGGCAACTTCTTCATCAACTCGCTGATCACCACTGCCGTCGGCGCCACCCTGAAGATCGCCTTGGGTCTGACCACCGCCTACGCCGTGGTGTTTCTGGAGTTCCCGGGCAAGAAGTTTGTGTTCGGCCTGGTGGTGTTTGCGCTCTTGGTGCCGCAACAGATCGTCATTATTCCCAACTACACCTTGATCTCAGACCTTGGCTGGATCAACACGTACCAGGGCCTGATCCTGCCCGGGCTGGCCAGCGCCTTTGGCACCTTCTTGTTCCGCCAACACTTCCTGACGCTTCCGGTCTCCATCCTTGAGGCTGCCGCCCTTGACGGCGCCAGCCACTGGTCCCGCCTGTGGCGGTTCGTGGTGCCGCTCTCGGCGCCGACCATCGCCGCAGTGGCGCTGGTGTCGATTGTCTCCGAATGGAACGAGTACTTGTGGCCGCTGCTCGTGGTGGACAAGGCGGAGATGATGACCCTCCCTGTGGGGCTGACCCTTTTGCAGAACAACGACGGCGTCACCAACTGGGGCGTCCTCATGGCCGGAACCGTGCTCATCACCGTTCCGGTGCTGATCGTCTTCTTCCTGCTCCAGCGCCGGATCGTCACCGGACTCACCGCCGGGGCAGTGACCGGCTAAACACCCGCCCACGATTGCCGCAACGCACCGACCTGTCCCATAACCGGGCAGGAAACCTTTCAAGGAGACCCGAATGACAGCTTCAACGTTTGCACACTTGAACCGCCGCCAGCTGCTCCAGCTTGCCGCCCTTGTTGGTGGATCGGCAGCATTGGCGGCCTGTGGCGGGCCCGCAGTCGGCGGGGCCGGTGGCGCAGCCACCGACAACGCCACTGACTGGACGTCAATCACCCCGGCCAAGGAGATCACCTGGTGGTCCAACCATCCGGGCACGTCCAAGGACACCGAATCTAAGATCATCAAGGCGTTCACTGCCGAGACCGACATCAAGGTCAACCTTGTCACCGCCGGCGCCAACTACGACGAGGTGGCGCAGAAGTTCCAGGCCGCATCGGGCTCCGGCAACGTGCCGGATCTGGTCATTGCCAGCGATGTCTGGTGGTTCCGCTACATGATCAACGGCCAGATCCTGCCCCTTGACCAACTGATCAAACACCTGGAGTTTGGCAGCGAAGACTTCAACAGCACGCTGTACGGCGACTACAAATTCTCACAATCGCACTGGGCCGTCCCCTACGCCCGCTCCACACCGCTGTTTTACTACAACAAGTCAGTTTGGGAAAAAGCCGGCCTGCCCGACAGGGCGCCCAAGACGTGGGCCGAATTCGATGAGTGGGCGCCCAAGATCCAGGCCACCACCGAGATAACCCCCTTGGGTCTGGGCAAGGGCACCTCATGGACAGCTTGGTGGTTCTGCAACATGCTGTGGGGAGCCGGCGGCGCCTACTCCAAGGGCTGGACCATGACCCTGGATTCACCTGAGGCGCTTGAAGCCGCCAAGTACCTGCAGACCATCATCTACGACAAGAAGTCTGCGGCAGTTACCGCTAAGGACCAGGTGGCCGACTTCGGTGCAGGGCTCACCGGCTGCACCATCGCCTCCACCGGCTCGCTGAGCGGCATCCTCGCCGCGTCCAAGTTCGGCGTCGGCACCGGATTCCTGCCCGAGGGCACCAAGGGCCCGGCCTGCCCCACCGGCGGCACCGGCCTGGCCATCCCCGCGAGCAAAACACCCGAGCAGCAGTTGGCGGCCGGCATGTTCTTGAAGTTCCTGACCAATGCTGAAAACACAGCATACTTCTCCTCCAACACCGGGTACATGCCGGTGCGAACCTCGGCGGTGGAAGGGGAAACCATGAAGGCCGTCTACGCGAAGACACCGCAGTTCCGTACGGCAGTGGATCAGCTGGCTGACACTCGCGTCCAGGACTGGGGCCGCGTGTTTGTGCCCAACGGCGACAAGGACCTGACCACGGCACTGGAGAAGATCATGTTGCAAAAGGGTGATCCGGCAGAGGCCTTCGCCACGGCCTCGACCTCGATCGCTAAGTCGTACGAAGAGAACGTCAAGTCCTACCTCTAGGACACGCTGCCCGCCCCGTCCTGACAACTGACCCGCAGAAAACGACGAAAAATGCACGAAAATCGTGCATTTTCGGCGTTTTCTGCGGGTCAGCTTTCGGGCGACTCCGTCGCGCCAGTGAAACCTGCAAATTCTATTTGCGTATTAGTTGTCGTCCGTGGCTCAGGCTGGCAGACATAATCGTTAGAGGGGAGCCGGCGCCACGCATGGTCCGGACCCACTAGGGGAGGAGTGGCACATGAGCGAGACTGCAGCAGCTAAGCCGGCCGGTTCCATCACGGACGTGCCAGGCATTCGTGTGGGCCATGCCCAGCGCACGGGTGGGGGCTGGCTGAGCGGTGTCAGCGTGGTTGTCCCACCGCCGGGGACCATCGGCTCGGTCGATGTTCGCGGCGGCGGCCCGGGGACGCATGAAACGGATGCGCTGGATCCCACCACCATGGTTCCCACAGTGGATGCTGTTGTTCTGACGGGCGGCAGCGCCTATGGCCTGGCCAGCGCGGGCGGCGTGCAGCGTTGGTGCGAAGAAAACGGCAGGGGCTTCCCGGTACCCGGCGGTGTGGTCCCCATTGTTCCCGCCGCGGCGATCTTTGATCTTGGCCGTGGCGGCGACTTCTCCGCCCGGCCCGACGCGGACATGGGGTATGAGGCTGCCCTGGACGCTGCCAGCCCGGCGGGAGGGGACGACGTCGTCCGCGGAAACGTGGGTGCCGGCACGGGTGCGGCCATCGGTGCAGGCGCCTACAAGGGAGGTCTGGGAACTGCCGCTGTGACACTGTCGGGGGAGAACGCGCACATTGTGGTTGGCGCGCTGGCCGTGGTCAACGCCGCAGGTATTCCCTGGCGCCCGGGGGCGGTGCCGCCGCCGGTGGGGGAGGGGCTCAATACCACTGTGGTGGTTGTTGCCACCAACGCCACCTTGAGTGTGGCCGAGGCCAAGCGTACGGCCACAGCCGCCCACGCAGGCATGGCTCGGGCGCTGAATCCCGTCCACACCTTGATCGACGGCGACACCATTTTCGCCCTGGCCACCTGCGCGGCAACGCTTGTGCCCAACCCGGACCTCCCGGTGGCTGCCCTCATTGAGCTGCAAAGTGCCGCCGCTGAGGCCGTCCGCTTGGCTATTGACGACGGCGTTCGCAGCGCCAGAACGGTGGAAACCCCGGCCGGAAGGCTCGATCCGTTTCCGCTGGACAGGGCGCTCGATGGCTCAATTTAACTTAATTGGCGCAATGCACTAGAGTGGGTTGTTGGTTGTCTGTGCCTGCCCAATTGCGGCTGGCATTCTGACGAGCAGTAATCAGTAGCAAATCGAATGCCGATGACATTCTTCCCCAACAGGAGAGGTCTGTGTCGGCGCAACAAAGTTAGCGGAGGATATGGCCAAGAAAGATGGGGTCATTGAGATCGAGGGCGTTGTGACTGAAGCGCTTCCCAATGCGATGTTTCGCGTTGAGTTGACGAACAAGCACATCGTTCTTGCCCATATCTCAGGAAAAATGCGCCAGCACTACATTCGTATCCTTCCTGAGGACCGAGTTGTGGTGGAGCTGAGCCCTTACGATCTGACACGTGGTCGTATCGTCTACCGCTACAAATAACCACAACTGTAATCACGCAAAGGAATGCCATGAAGGTTAAGCCGAGCGTCAAGCAGATCTGCGATAAGTGCAAGGTGATTCGCCGTAACGGTCGAGTCATGGTGATCTGCGAGAACCCGCGCCACAAGCAGCGCCAGGGCTAATTTCCTCAATTTCGAGGAAACCCTGAGCAGTTGCTCATGCAAGTACATATATAAGGCAGCACAAGGTTGGACGAAGGCGGAGCAATCCGCAACCGTTCAATGGACCCCTGGTCGGAGGCCAGGGCCGCATTTAGATAATATGCGGGTGTACTGTCTACGACCTCCGGTTTACACAAGGAGCAGCCAAATATGGCACGTCTCGCTGGCGTAGACCTTCCCCGCGAAAAGCGGCTGGAAGTAGCGCTTACATACATTTACGGCGTCGGTAAGACCCGTGCAAAAAAAGTCTTGGCAGAGACGGGGATCTCCCCGGATGTCCGCGTCAAGGACTTGTCCGATGCTGAGCTCGTTCAGTTGCGCGACAACATCGAGGGTAACTACAAGGTTGAGGGTGACCTTCGCCGCGAGGTTGCAGCTGATATCCGCCGCAAGGTTGAAATCGGTAGCTACCAGGGTATCCGTCACCGTCGCGGCATGCCTGTGCATGGCCAGCGCACGAAGACCAACGCACGTACCCGCAAGGGTCCGAAGCGCACCGTCGCAGGCAAGAAGAAGGCCGGCAGGTAGTCCCCACTACCTCCCTAAAAATTGCTCCGCAATTTTCAAGGAACCCGGCTAGCGTGGGCCCAAGCGTCCACCGCCCTTTTTAAAACTTTCGTAGGAGAATATAATGCCCCCAAAGGCTCGTGGAGCGGTTCGTAAGCCGCGTCGCAAGGATAAAAAGAATATTGCGCTAGGCCAGGCGCACATCAAGAGCACCTTTAATAACACCATCGTTTCCATCACGGATCCGAACGGTGCGGTCATCTCATGGGCTTCTGCCGGTGAAGTTGGCTTCAAGGGCTCGCGTAAGTCAACTCCGTACGCTGCACAGATGGCTGCTGAAGCAGCTGCCAAGCGCGCACAGGAGCATGGACTTCGCAAGGTTGACGTTTTCGTAAAGGGTCCGGGCTCGGGCCGCGAAACGGCTATCCGTTCGCTGCAGGCTGCTGGACTTGAGGTTGGCTCCATCTCGGATGTCACCCCCAGCGCCCACAACGGCTGCCGTCCGCCCAAGCGCCGTCGCGTCTAACGAGATTTAAGCAGCAGAGTTGGCCTTCACCTTGGTGGGGGCCAACTCCGCCGCCGTTAACTTTCGTCAGCCGTCATTTCCACTACCTGTGTTGCGTCATATAGCGGATGCTCGCTGAAAGGAAAACCCAGTGCTCATTGCACAGCGCCCCACCCTATCTGAAGAAGTAGTTTCCGAAAACCGTTCACGGTTCGTCATTGAACCGTTGGAACCGGGCTTCGGTTACACCCTGGGAAATTCCCTGCGTCGGACCTTGCTGTCCTCCATTCCTGGCGCTGCTGTCACCAGCATCCGCCTCGATGGTGTTCTGCATGAGTTCACCACGGTTCCCGGTGTTAAGGAAGATGTCACCGAGATCATCCTGAATATCAAGGGATTGTCCGTGTCTTCGGAGCATGACGAGCCCGTCGTCGCCTACCTGCGCAAGCAGGGTCCTGGCGTTGTGACGGCTGCAGACATTGCCCCGCCGGCCGGTGTGGAATTCCACAACCCCGACATGCATATTGCCACGCTGAACTCGAAGGGCAAGTTCGAACTCGAGCTGACCATCGAGCGCGGTCGCGGCTACGTTTCAGCAGCCCAGAACAAGAACGTCGATGCAGAGATTGGCCGTATCCCGGTTGACTCCATCTACTCACCCGTTCTGAAGGTGACCTTCCGCGTGGAGGCCACCCGTGTTGAACAGCGCACTGACTTTGACAAGCTGATTGTTGATGTAGAGACCAAGCAGGCCATCTCCCCGCGGGATGCCATTGCCTCTGCCGGCACGACGCTGGTTGAACTGTTCGGATTGGCCCGCGAGCTGAACACCGCGGCTGAGGGTATTGAGATTGGTCCGTCCCCGACGGATGCCGCTCTTGCCGCAGACATGGCCCTGCCGATCGAGGACTTGGACCTGACGGTTCGGTCCTACAACTGCCTCAAGCGTGAGGGCATCCACTCTGTGGGTGAACTCGTTGCTCGCTCCGAGGCTGACCTGATGGACATTCGCAACTTTGGTGCGAAGTCCATCGACGAGGTAAAAGCAAAGCTGGTCGAGCTCGGTCTCTCCCTGAAGGATTCCCCTCCAGGATTTGATCTGGCCGCCCGTGCCGCAGCCCTTGACGAGAACGACGACGCTTACAGCGACGACGAACTCTAAAGACGAACAACAATATTTTTTTAGTCGGACGGGCGGGTGCCATTAGTGCACACGCTTGCGGTCCGGCTGATACTTGAGGAGAAACACCATGCCCACACCCGCTAAGGGTCCCCGCCTCGGAGGCGGAGCGGCTCACGAGCGCTTGATGCTCGCGAACCTGTCCGCCGCTCTGTTCGAGCACAAGCGGATCACCACCACCTTGACCAAGGCAAAGCGACTGAGCCCCTACGCAGAGCGACTGGTAACTTTCGCAAAGCGTGGCGACTTGGCTTCACGCCGTCGCGTTCTCGGCTTGATCAGCAACAAGGGCATCGTCCATGAGCTGTTCACCGACATCGCCACTGCTGTGGAGAACCGCGACGGCGGCTACACCCGCATCACCAAGATCGGCAACCGTAAGGGCGACAACGCTCCTATGGCGGTCATCGAGCTCGTTCTGGATCCGGTCAGCGCCAAGCAGGCCGTTGTGAAGGAAGCTACAGCTGCTGCAGTCAAGGCTGCTCCGGTTGAAGAAGTTGTGGAAACCGAAGTTGTAGCTGACGAAGCTACCACCGAAGAGACCAAGTAAGGCCTAAGCGAGAGCTTTAGTTTTACCGCTTAGAACCCGCCACCTGACAAGGGTGGCGGGTTCTTTGCGTTCCGGGCCAAGCGGCGTCGACGGTAGAATTGGGGCCATGCACAACCCCAAACTTTCCCCAGAAGCACGCGGCCTCTTGAGGGCTCGTTTGGACATTGCCTACGACGGCAGCCCCTTCAACGGGTGGGGCATTCAGCCGGGCGTACGCACAGTCCAGGGCGCCATTGAAGAGGCGCTGGCCATGATCGTGCGCAGGCCCGTGCGGCTCACGGTGGCCGGCCGAACCGACGCGGGCGTCCACGCCCGCGGTCAGGTGGCCCATCTGGACTTCACCCCGGAGGAATGGGACGGGCTGCGACGAGGACATGACGAGGTGCCTGAGCTTTCGCTGCAACGCCGCCTCAACGGTGCGCTGGGACGAGTGCTGGGTGAACTGCACGGCTCGGTGGAGATTGTGCGCGCCTCGGTGGCGCCGCTGGGCTTTGACGCCCGCTTCTCCGCCCTCTGGCGGCGCTACAGCTACCGGATCGCTGACGGCTCCACACGCAGGGACCCGCTGCAGCGCGCACTCACCCTGTGGCACCCTCGCGAGTTGGATGTGGCACTCATGAACCGGGCCGTAGCTCCGCTCCTGGGGTTGCATGACTTTGCGGCGTTTGCCAAGCCACGCGAGGGCTCAACCACTGTGCGGACCCTGCAGCGCCTTGACTTTGGCCAAGATGGTGATGGTGTTATTAATCTCAACGTCCAGGCGGACGCTTTTTGCCACAACATGGTCCGGGCGCTGACCGGGGCAGCCCTCATGGTGGGGGAGGGGCGCGAAAGCCCCGCCTGGATGCACCAGCGTTTGGTGGCGGGAATCAGGGATGCCAAGTCGGTTCTGGCAGCCCCGCACCCGCTAATTCTTGAGGAAGTTCACTACCCTCACGAGACGGCAATGCATGAACGGGCAGTCCTCACCAGGACCCGGCGCGTGCCCACCGACACCATTAGCGCACCGCTCCGGGCCCGAATCTGAGCCAGCAGTTCCCTCGCTTTGACCGGAGGCCACTATTAACGCTATCGTTGGTAGTCGTTGTGCGTGTCCTATCTCGATATCACGCGCCCGTTGCAGGTCCGGTTGCAGGACTACCACTGAACGGGTGTCATCGGGAAGTGTAAGGATGACTGGTGTTAGAGCCCTCACCTCTGTTCCGGTAAGCGCATAGATAGCAGGTGTCAACCATCTGTGACACCACCTAAGAACAAGAAACGAAGGCAAAAACCGTGCGTACGTATACCCCGAAGCCCGGCGATATCAACCGTCAGTGGCACATCATTGATGCCAACGACGTTGTCTTGGGCCGTCTTGCCAGCCAGACCGCAACTCTGCTGCGTGGAAAG
Source organism: Arthrobacter sp. TMN-49 (assembly GCF_054511095.1). Taxonomy (NCBI): domain Bacteria; kingdom Bacillati; phylum Actinomycetota; class Actinomycetes; order Micrococcales; family Micrococcaceae; genus Arthrobacter; species Arthrobacter sp. TMN-49. Next base: position 51,143 of record NZ_JBTNDH010000015.1, read on the forward strand.
CACAAGCCGACCTTTGCTCCCCATATGGATATGGGCGATTTCGTCATCATCATCAACGCCGAGAAGGTTGCCTTGACAGGCGCCAAGCTCGAACAGAAGCGCGCATACCGCCACTCCGGTCACCCGGGTGGTCTTTCCAGCATGAACTATGCAGAACTGCTGGAGAAGAACCCGGTTCGTGCCGTGGAGAAGGCCATCGCTGGCATGCTCCCGAAGACCAAGCTGGGCGCAGCCCAGATCGGCAAGTTGAAGGTTTACCGCGGTGCTGAGCACCCGCACGCCGCTCAGCAGCCGAAGACGTTTGAAATCACCCAGGTCGCCCAGTAGTCCTGGCCACCAACCCAATATTTATCAAGGAGAATCGTGGCTCAGAATACTGAAGAGCTGAACGCCGAGACCGTTGTGGTCGAGGAAGAAGTTTTGACTAGCTACACGAGCGAAAGCTCAGCTGCAGCAGATGCAGCACCCAAGAAGGAACGCCCGGCTTTGACCGTCTCAGGCGCTGCTGTTGGACGTCGCAAGCAGGCAATTGCCCGCGTTCGCGTTGTTCCCGGCACCGGCAAGTGGATCGTCAACGGCCGCGAGCTGTCCAACTACTTCCCGAACAAGCTGCACCAGCAGGAAGTTAACGATCCGTTCCGCCTCCTCGATCTGGATGGCGCGTACGACGTTTGGGCCCGCATCCACGGTGGTGGCGCCTCCGGTCAGGCCGGCGCGTTGCGTCTGGGCGTTGCTCGCTCCTTGAACGAGATTGACGCCGAGAACAACCGTGCGATCCTGAAAAAGGCAGGCTTCCTGACTCGTGACTCTCGCGTCATCGAGCGTAAGAAGGCCGGTCTCAAGAAGGCACGTAAGGCTTCGCAGTACTCCAAGCGTTAATCCAAGCCTTCGCGAGCCCCGTGCCTCGGCACGGGGCCCGCGGCTTGTCTTAGCGCTTGGCTCCACAAGCGCTAATATCGCTTTCAAAAATCCCCGGTTCGCTTCTGCGGCCGGGGATTTTTTGTGTCTGGGGGCCGTTGCGGACATTCGAGCATGGTCCACCACCATCGGATGTCCACTACGGCCCCCACGGCGCCGGGAGGCGTCCGGAGCGGCGGCGGATGTCCACTACGGCCCCCGTGTACCGGTACCGGCAGTGGGGAGGCGTTGGTGGGGTGGGTGCAGGGGTTTCGCACCTGCCGGCGCGCTGGAAACGGCGCATCCGTGGGGTCAATGCCCCGTGTGGCTCATTGCATGGATACCAGAAGGCCGGATTTTCGGCTCCATGATTTAGACTGAACGTGATGTCAAGATTATTTGGAACAGACGGTGTCCGCGGTTTGGCGAATGGCCTACTGACGGCTGAACTAGCTTTATCACTTGCTCAAGCCGCTGCCGTGGTCTTGGGCCACGAGCAGATGAGCGAGGGGAAACGGCCACGGGCCGTCATTGCCCGCGACCCTCGGGCAAGCGGTGAGTTCATCGGTGCTGCCGTGGAGGCGGGTCTGGCCAGTGCCGGTGTTGACGTGTACGACGCCGGGGTGCTGCCCACCCCCGCAGCAGCCTTCCTGATCGCCGATCTGGGGGCTGACTTTGGCGTGATGATCTCCGCCTCGCACAATCCAGCCGCGGACAACGGCATTAAGTTCTTCGCCCGCGGAGGCACCAAACTACCTGACGACGTTGAACAAGCCATCGAGGCGCAGCTCCAGCATGACGCATACCGCCCGGTCGGTATTGATGTGGGACGGATCCAGCGCTTCTCCGACGCCGAGGATCGGTACGTGCTGCACCTCTTGGGCACCTTGCCGCACCGCCTGGATGGCCTGAAGGTCGTCCTTGACTGTGCCCACGGGGCAGCCAGTGGCTGTTCGCCCCAGGTCTTCACCGACGCCGGCGCCGAGATCACTGTCATCGGGGCGGAGCCGAACGGGCTGAACATCAACGACGGTGTGGGGTCCACCCACTTGGAGCTGCTCCAGGAAACGGTGCTCGCAACGGGTGCTCATTTGGGTATAGCGCACGACGGCGATGCTGACCGCTGCTTGGCAGTGGACCATGAGGGCAACGTCATTGACGGTGACCAGATCATGGCCGTCCTGGCGCTGGCGTTGAAAGCCTCCGGCGAGCTCAAGGATGATGTTCTTGTGGCCACCGTGATGAGCAACCTCGGCTTGAAGATCGCCCTCCGCAATGCCGGGATCACCGTCAAGGAGACGGGCGTTGGTGACAGGTACGTGCTGGAGGAAATGCGCCGCGGCGACTACACCCTCGGTGGGGAACAGTCGGGGCACGTCATTTTCTCCAAGTACGCAACAACCGGTGACGGTCTGCTGACTGGCCTGCAGTTGGCCGCCCAGGTGGCCTTGACTGGGAAGTCCCTGAAGGACCTTGCAGGGGCCATGTCCAAGCTGCCACAGGTGATGATCAACGTCAACAACGTGGACAAGTCCCGCGCATCGTCGGCCCCGGCCATCAACGCGGCAATTGCCGAGGCCGAGGCCGAACTGGGCGACACCGGCCGGGTACTCCTGCGCCCCTCGGGGACCGAGGCCCTGGTCCGGGTCATGGTGGAGGCTGCTGACACGCAAACCGCCGAACGCATCTGTAATGATCTGGTTAGCGTGGTCAAGGCCGAACTAGCGCTGTAGAGGAATGTCGCTCTAGAACACTGTGCAGGCAAGAAGGAAGGCGGTAACCCACAGGGGTTACCGCCTTCCTTCTTGCCTGCACAGTACTGTTAGTGTGCTCCGCCGGTGGGGCGGGCCGTGAGAGCGTCACGGATTTCGGTGAGCAGTTCAATCTGCGCGTCAACCGGAGGTTCCACTTCCTTGATGCCCAGCTTTGCATCGCGCCGGGCAATCATGTGGTTCATGGGAACGACGACCATAAAGTAGATGGCTGCGGAAACAATGAGGAAGTTCACGAGCACGGTGAGGAACACACCAAACTTGATGTCAACACCATTGAGGGTGAGCAAGGCAAAGTTATCGAAGTTGGCCGAACCAAACAATGCTGCAATAAGCGGCATCAGGATATTCTCCACCATCGATTTAACAACTGCCCCGAAGGCTGCACCGATGACAACGGCGACGGCAAGGTCTACGACGTTGCCTTTCATAACAAATTCTCTGAATCCCTTTAACATGACACTAAAGTACCGCATTTATCGCCGGCGGGATTGCTTGGTGTTCATACACTCTTGGTGAGAGCTAGTGGTATCCGGGCGCGCCGGGTGTGCCTAGGTACTCCTCGTAACTTTGAACTCCTCGCACCGTCATGTCCTGGGCAACGGCAATCCCCAGATAGCGCAGGTGCCAAGGTTCAGCCAGATATCCGGTGGTGGTCTCCTTGCCCACCAGATACCGCACCACAAAGCCGTAGTCGGCACCGTGCGCTGCCACCCACAGTCCGGCCGCCGTATCAGCCACGCAAATCGTGAAATCACAGTCGGCGCCGGAATTGGCGTCACCGATATCCAGGGCAAACCCGGTTTGGTGCTCCGAAAATCCTGGCCTGGCGGAGGAGGAATCTGCTGCCGCCCTCCCCTTGGTGGCCACGTAGCCGTTGTACAGGCTGACCTGAGTGTCAAAGGAGCGGTAGCTGCTCCTAATGCTGATATTGACTCCCTCGGCAGCAGCCGCCGCGAACATGCGTTCCACGGCAGCTGCTGCTTCTGCCCGGAGCTGGACCGGTTCCGTCGAGCCAGTACGCACAGCTGGTGTCACCAATTCGGTTGGCACGTAGTCCACCGGTTCGAGGGGGTGGGACTTGTTGACCAACACCAGCGGGCTGCTCGGATTGGCTATGTTGCGCAGGGACGTCTCCATCGGCGCTGCCGTGCCCGTGGCGAAGAGCTTCTGAATGGGCGCGCCGGTGCTTGCGCCCGTGATCAGGGGAGCGTTTGCGGGCTTCGTTGCGCTGGACGGGGTAGCAGGGATGCTCGACGCCGGGACGCCGGGGCTTACCGGGGCGGACGGTTGCCCAGCGGCCGGTGTGAGGGGCAGTTGGGTGGAGTTCGGCGTCGTGCTGGGTATGGAGGTGCTGGCGGCGGCAGGGGACTGCGCCGGGGCTGTGCCCGGATCCAGCGCTAAAGCGCCGCCGAAGACCAGGGCTGCGCCGACGACGGTGACGGCCATGCCGCCCGGGTGCGGCCAACTCAGGCCACGTCGCAGGCGCGCCGCCATGCTGAGCGGGGCGCGCCGTGCCTGGTGGAAGCCCACTACCGGCACTAGACCTTCCTTAACAACATGCGTCGAATGGAATGGTCGGATTCCTTGGTGAGCACCAGCTGGGCGCGGCCCCGGGTCGGGAGCACATTCTGGAGCAGGTTGGGCTCGTTGATGCTTTTCCAAATGCGCGACGCCGTGGCGGTGGCCTCGGTGTCGGAGAGGTCAGCATAGCGGCGGAAGTACGAATCCGGGTCGGAAAAGGTGCTGGTGCGCAGGGAACGGAAACGCTCCACATACCACTGCTCAATGTAGCTGGTCTTCGCATCGACATAGATGGAGAAGTCAAAGAAGTCGCTGACGGCAAGGCCCGAGCGGCCGTCGGCGCGGGGGCGGGCGGCGGCCAGCACATTCAGTCCCTCGACAATGAGGACGTCAGGGCGCCGGACGATGACCTCCTTGTCGGGCAAGATGTCGTAGCTGAGGTGGGAGTACATGGGGGCGCGAACTTCTTCGGCGCCGCTCTTGACGGTACTGACAAAACGCAACAGGGCGCGGCGGTCATAGGATTCGGGGAAACCCTTGCGGCCCATCAGCCCCCGGCGTTCCAGCTCGGCATTGGGGTACAGGAAGCCGTCGGTGGTGACAAGTTCCACGTTGGGGGTGTCGGGCCAGCGGCGCAGCATTTCACGCAAGACGCGGGCAGTGGTGGACTTGCCCACGGCAACTGAGCCGGCAACACCAATCACAAAAGGTGTGCGTGAGCCACGCTCACCCAAGAAGGTGGTGGTTGCGCTGTGTAGATGGCCGGCGGCGCCCACATAGAGGTTCAGGAGGCGCGAGAGCGGCAAATAGACGTCATGGATTTCGCGCATATCCAACTGCTCGCCCAAGCCGCGGAGCCGTTGCACGTCTTCCTCATCCAGCGGCTGCTCAATCTTGTTGGCAAGGCGAGACCACGTTTGTCGGTCCAGCTCCACAAAAGGAGAGGCACTGACGCTGTTGGCGGACTCAGTTCTTTGCGCTGTCACACTTTCAATTCTGCCTTGTTTGGGGTGGGGTGGGAAACGGGGCGATCCGGCGGGCGAAACATCACCACCTGGGCCGGAGGTAGAACGTCCTGCCTTTGGGGTGGGGTTTATGATTGATTTTCATGTGTGGAATTGTGGGATACGCCGGTACCGCCCCGGCTCAAGGATCAACGTCGTCAGCTACTCACGGTGCTCTGGAAGTCCTGGTTGAGGGGCTGCGCCGTCTGGAATACAGGGGTTACGACTCAGCAGGCGTTGCTTTGGTCACAGCAAACGGCATTGAAATGCGCAAGAAAAGCGGAAAGCTTGCTCAACTCCTGCACGAACTTGAAGTAAATCCGCTCCCGGAATCCGTGACCGGAATTGGCCACACGCGCTGGGCCACTCACGGCGGTCCAACAGATGCCAACGCGCACCCCCACGTGGTTGCTGGTGGCAAGCTCGCTGTGATCCACAACGGAATCATTGAGAACTATGCCCCGCTAAAAGCCGCCCTGGTGGCCAGCGGACACACTTTCCTCTCCCAAACAGACACCGAAGTGGCCGCCACCTTGTTGGGGGAGATCTACCAGGAACTGGAAGAAGACACCGCAACAAGCCGTGAAGGCAGCCTGCTCTCGACGGCCATGCAATTGGTGGCGCAGCGCCTCGAAGGGGCTTTCACCCTGGTGGCCACGCACGCCAACGAACCCGGAGCGGTGGTGGCCGCGAGGCGCAACTCACCCCTCGTGGTGGGGTTGGGCGACGGCGAGAACTTCTTGGGGTCAGACGTTTCCGGCTTCATCGACTACACGCGCCGCGCCGTGGAACTGGGCCAGAACCAGGTTGTCACCATCACTGCGGATCACGTCACCATCACCGATTTCCATGGCGTGCCGGCCGAGGGTCGCGAATACCTGGTGGATTGGGATGCCGCAGCCGCGGAGAAGGGTGGTTACCCGTCCTTCATGGAAAAAGAGATCAACGACCAGCCCGATGCTGTGGCGCAAACCTTGCTGGGACGCTCGGACGTTGACGGCAACCTGACTCTGGATGAGATCCGCGTTGACCCGACAGTCCTGAAGTCTATCAACCGCATCATCGTGCTGGCCTGCGGCACCTCGGCGTACGCCGGGCAGGTGGCGCGCTACGCCATTGAGCACTGGTGCCGCATTCCCACGGAAGTGGAACTCTCGCACGAGTTCAGGTACCGGGACCCCATTGTTGATGAGAACACCCTCATCGTGTCCATCTCACAGTCCGGGGAAACCATGGACACCCTGATGGCAGTGCGCTATGCCCGCGAGCAGGGCGCCAAAACAGTGGCCATCTGCAACACCAACGGCTCAACCATTCCGCGCGAGTCCGACGCAGTCCTTTACACCCACGCCGGCCCCGAGATCGCCGTAGCCTCCACCAAAGCCTTCCTGGCCCAAATTACGGCAGCATACTTGCTGGGACTTTATTTGGCGCAGCTGCGTGGGAACCTTTTCCAGGGGCAGATCAAGGACATCCTGGCTGAACTGGCCAAGACGCCCGCCAAGATCGCCACCGTGCTGTCCAACGCGGAGCAGATCAAGGAACTGGCCCGCAGCATGGCCGACACCCGGACAGTGCTCTTCCTTGGCCGCCACGTGGGCTACCCCGTGGCCATGGAAGGGGCCCTGAAACTCAAGGAGCTCGCGTACATCCATGCCGAAGGCTTCGCCGCCGGTGAGCTCAAGCACGGACCCATCGCCCTGATCGAAGAGGGCCAGCCGGTCATCGTTGTGGTGCCGTCACCGCGGGGCCGCGACTCCCTGCACGCCAAAGTGGTGTCAAACATTCAAGAGGTGCGGGCCCGCGGGGCAATGACCATTGTCATTGCCGAGGAGGGCGACGAATCCGTGCGCGAGCATGCCGAGCACGTGTTCTACATTCCCGAGACCTCCACCCTGCTGGCACCGTTGCTGACAACAGTTCCGCTGCAGATCTTCGCCTGCGAACTGGCCTCTGCCAAGGGCTACGACGTGGACCAGCCGCGCAACCTGGCCAAGTCCGTCACCGTCGAATAGCAGAAACGGTAGGCGACGCCCCCTGGGACGGCGCTTGCGGTTAAAGCCGGTCATAGACCACCGGCCTTAACCGCAAGCGCCGTCCTTTTTTGCGGGTTCGGAGCGGCGGGGGAATAGGCTGGGGTCATGATCATTGGGATTGGTGTAGACGTTGTTGATATTGAACGCTTTGGCCGTCAGCTGGAAAGGACTCCGGGGCTGATAGAGAGGCTGTTTGTGCCGGCTGAACGGGGCTTGAACACGCAGTCGCTTGCCGCCCGGTTCGCCGCCAAGGAATCCGTGGCCAAGGCCCTGGGCGCCCCGGCCGGGATGAACTGGCAGGACTGCTGGATTGGGTTGGATGAGAATGGGCCCACCATCAACGTCCTGGGCACCGTGGCGGCCGTGGCCAAGTCCAAGGGCATCAAGCACTGGCACTTGTCCATGAGTCACGACGGTGGCATTTCCACAGCCATGGTGATAGCCGAAAGCTGACATGCTCCACGCCTACTCAGCCGCCGCCGTCCGGGCCGCCGAACAGCCGCTCTTGGCGGCCGGCCGCGGCCCGGAACTCATGCGCACGGCAGCACACGGACTTGCCATGGGCGTCGTCTCGGTGCTGCGCTCGCGCGGCCGGGGAGTGTACGGCGCCACAGTGGTGCTGCTGATCGGATCCGGCAACAACGGCGGGGACGCCCTCTATGCAGGCGCCTACCTGGCCGCCCACGGAGCCCGGACGACGGCGTTACTCACCAGCACCTTGACCCACCCCGAGGCGTTGCTCGCCTTTGAAAAAGCCCACGGGCGTTGCGTCGCGCTGGGCGAGGGCGGCGCCCCGGCCGGACTGCTGCGCGAGGCTCGGCGCTGCGATGTGGTGATTGACGGGCTCTTGGGCACCGGTGGTCGTGGCGGCCTGCGGGAGCCGGTGGCAGGGGTTGTGACGCACCTGGCGAAGCTCTCGGGCCCCGGCCGGCCCGCCGTGGTGGCTTGCGACCTGCCCAGCGGCGTGAACGCCACCACCGGTGAGGTGCAGGGGCCGGTGCTGCGAGCGGATCTCACTGTCACCTTTGGCGCCCACAAAGTGGGGTTGCTCAGTGCGCCGGGGGAGCAGCTGTGCGGCAGCGTGTCCCTGGTGGACCTTGGCCTTGGCCACCATCTGGGTGCGCCCGAAACGTTTCGCCTCGACGCCGGGGACATGGCTGCACTCCTACCGCAGCCATCGGCCGCTGACCACAAATACACCCGCGGCGTGGCAGGGGTCATCGCCGGGTCGGCCCAGTACCCTGGGGCCGGATTGTTGGCCGTGGCGGCGGTGTCGGCCTGTGGGCCCGGGATGGTGCGCTATCTTGGCCCGGATCAGGTGGCAGCCGCCATCCATGTGCGCAACCCTGAGGTGGTGTGTTCGCGAAACTCTCCCGCCGAAGTGCGGGTGCAAGCGTGGCTGGCAGGGCCCGGCATCGACGGGGACCGGGCACAAATGGATCGTGCCGCCGCCGCGATGGCCTCGGGTGTGCCAACAGTGGTGGACGCGGCCGCCTTGTCGCTTGTGCATCCAGCCAACAGCGAGTCAACCGTCGGGCAGGGTTCTCTGATCCTGACCCCGCATGCAGGGGAGCTTTCGGAACTGCTGTCCCGCTGCGGCGTTTCCTTGAGCCGGGCACACGTTGAGGCGTCCCCCCTGGCCGCAGCCCGTCAGGCCGCGGCGCTGCTGGGCGCGGTGGTGCTGCTGAAGGGGCCCACAACTATCGTGGCGGCACCCGACGGGCGCGTCTTCACCCAAGCCAACGGCACGCCCCGCTTGGCTGCTGCCGGGAGCGGGGACACCTTGGCCGGGATACTGGTTGCCCTTGTGGCCATGAGTTCCGAGTCGGCTGACTTGGCGACGACGGCTGCGCTCGCGGCTGCACTCCACGGCCAGTTGGCCCAGACCGACGTCGAACAGCCGTTGAATGCCGGGATGCTGGCGGCACGCATCCCGCGTGTGTGGGCGGAACTAAGCCAGGCCACCCTCTGAGCGCGGACGGCCGGGCCGTAAGGGGTGTCTGGCAGGGCCACCCACATGGCGGTTTGCGGGGGCCTGTGATGGCAAGATATCAAGTATGACTTTTCATGCAGCGGAAAACCGTTACGAGACCATGCCCTACCGCCGAGTCGGCCGCAGCGGGCTGAAATTGCCGGCCATCTCGCTGGGCCTGTGGCACAACTTTGGTGACGATAAGTCGTTCGGTGTGCAGCGGGACATCCTGCGCCGCGCCTTTGACCTGGGCGTGACCCATTTTGACCTGGCCAACAACTATGGCCCGCCCGCCGGCAGTGCGGAAACAAACTTTGGCCGCCACTTCAAGGATGACTTCGCCGCGCATCGCAACGAGCTGGTCATCTCCACCAAGGCCGGCTACCTGATGTGGCCTGGCCCGTACGGTGAGTGGGGCTCCCGCAAGAGCCTGCTCTCCAGCCTTGATGAATCCCTGACCCGGATGGGTTTGGACTACGTTGACATCTTCTACAGCCACCGGCCCGACCCGGAAACTCCGATGGAAGAAACCATGGGCGCGTTGGATCACGCGGTGCGCTCCGGAAAAGCCCTCTACGCGGGCATTTCCTCCTACACGCCGGCCCAAACGCTGGAAGCTGCCCGCATCTTGAAGGAAATGGGCACGCCGCTGCTCATCCACCAGCCGTCCTACTCCATGCTGAACCGCTGGACCGAAGATGGCGAACCCAATCTGTTTGAGGCGCTCGAGGCCGTGGGTGCAGGCTCCATTGCCTTCTCACCGTTGGCCCAGGGTGTGCTCACCGACAGGTATTTGAAGGGTGTCCCCGCCGATTCCCGTGCAGCCAAGGAACACTTCCTCAGCGAACATGACCTCACGGCAGAAAAGATGGACCGGGTGCGCGGTCTCAACGACGTTGCTGCCGGCCGCGGACAGTCGTTGGCTCAGATGGCAATCGCGTGGATTCTGCGGGACCAGCCCAAGGGTACCCCCGTGACCTCGGCCCTGGTGGGCGCATCGAGTGTGGTGCAGTTGGAAAACAACATTGCAGCCATCAACAACCTGGCATTTAGCGCAGCTGAGCTACAGTCAATTGACGAGTTCGCCGTGGAGTCCGACATCAACCGGTGGGCGCAGAAGTAGCGCCGGCGGCACCTAGGTGAAAATTAACCGAGACTCTACTGCCGCCCCGAGGGAACAAATTCGGGGCGGCAGTAGTTGACTAGAATGGTTAAGGGCGCCGTTGGGGCGCCAGGTCCGGTCGAAATAGCCGTGCGTTGTGTCTTTATGTCAACCGTGAAGGCGTGCGTCGACCCATCACCACACGTGTGAGAGCCGGACCCTGTGAGTTTTATGAAGGAGTTCCGTGTCCAATCATCCTATTCGGGTTGCCATCGTAGGCGTAGGAAACTGTGCCGCATCGTTGGTACAGGGTGTCCAGTACTACCAGAACGCTGATCCCAGCGCGAAGGTTCCGGGCTTGATGCATGTTGAGTTCGGCAAGTACCACGTCAATGACGTGCAGTTCGTGGCAGCATTTGACGTTGACAGCAAAAAGGTGGGCTTGGATCTCTCCGAGGCCATCGGCGCCAGCGAGAATAACACCATCAAAATTGCTGACGTACCCAACTTGAACGTGCCAGTTCTGCGGGGAACCACGCTGGATGGCCTAGGCAAGTACTACCGCGAGACCATCGTGGAATCCGACGCAGAAGCTGTGGACGTTGTAGCAACACTGAAGGCGGCCGACGTCGACGTCATGGTCTGCTACCTGCCCGTCGGCTCGGAAGCCGCGGCGAAGTTCTACGCCCAGTGCGCCATCGACGCCGGCGTTGGCTTTGTCAACGCCCTGCCCGTGTTCATTGCCGGCACCAAGGAATGGGCCGACAAGTTCACCGCCGCAGGCGTGCCGATCGTGGGCGATGACATCAAGAGCCAGATCGGTGCCACCATCACACACCGGGTCATGGCGAAACTCTTCGAAGACCGCGGCGTCGTGTTGGACCGCACCTACCAGCTCAACGTTGGCGGCAACATGGACTTCAAGAACATGCTCGAGCGCGAGCGTCTGGAATCGAAGAAGATCTCAAAGACACAGGCCGTCACCTCCAACACCTCAGCAGTGTTGGGCGAGGACGACGTTCATATTGGCCCGTCGGACTACGTGGCCTGGCTTGATGACAGGAAGTGGGCTTTCGTCCGCTTGGAGGGACGCAACTTCGGTGACGCCCCCGTGTCCTTGGAGTACAAGCTTGAAGTATGGGATTCACCCAACTCGGCAGGTGTCATCATCGACGCCATCCGTGCGGCGAAGATCGCCCTGGACCGCGGCATCGGCGGCCCCATCCTGTCAGCATCCAGCTACTTCATGAAGTCCCCGCCGGAGCAGTACGCCGACGACATAGCCCACGAGAAGGTTGAAGCCTTCATCCGCGGCGAGATCTAACCCCCCTCTTACAACGCTATCGCAGCAATGGTGTGTTTTTTCTAGACGCTATCGCAGCATTGGCTGAATATTGCAGAACGCTCTCTCACTGTTGTGGGGGAGCGTTTTGCGTTCAGGAGTATTGGGAGTCGCTGGGTCTGTGAAGGGATTTGCCTGGGTCAGTGGCCGGAAGAAAAACCGGAGTCGATGGTGGGATCCACCCACGCAACGCGGAGGGCACCTTTGATGCGGCGCACAGCATCTTGAAAACCGTCCGTCACATCGTCGTGGGTAAAGACCATCACAGTCCACCCGGCAGCCCTGAACGCTTTGTCCCTGCGCAAGTCGCTGCGCCGCTGAAGTTCATCAAGGTGGTGGGCGCCGTCGTACTGCAAGGCGATGCGCCGGGAACGGTAGCCGGCATCTGCCGATGGACTGCCGGGACGGTTCCACAGGGTGAGCTGCAAATCGGGCTCCGGCAGACCGGCGTCGAGCATGGCCAGGCGCAGGAGCGTTTCCGGGCTGGAATCGGCGCCCACGCGCATGCGGTCCAGGGCTTCGCGGGCCCGGATAATTCCCTGCATGTTTGTGTGGCGCCCAACCATCAGCCGCAGAGACTGGCGCGTTGCGTACGGCGACTGGCGCCCTTCGAATTCGGGCCGCGGGATTCGTATGAGCTGGTCGCCCATGCACACCAGATCGTTGAGCGGCAGTGTGCGGGCCAGCTCAAGCCAGGTGCGGGCCCGGGAGCTGATGCGCAGCTCGCCGTCAACTTCTATCTCGTCCGGGAAGAAAAGCATCTTGTGCGCGGTGATTCCCCGCCGCCGCACCTCCGGTGTTGTCCGGGGCTTGCTTAGGTGCAGCTCATTGGAACCGGCCAGCCATGGAGGAAGCACCAATTGATGCAGACGTGCTGCCGTGGAATGCGAAATCCAGGCACCGGGAGACACTGCGCAAAGAGCCCGCGCAGCCTGCCGCAGCTCGAAGTCCCAACCGACAGGACGGTACAGCCCGTAGCTGACGCCCACCAGGCCCTTGCCCCTCAGTCGATGGCGTGGGAGCCCCCGCGACTCAGCCTCGGCCCGTGTGAATGGGGCTGCGGGGATGCCGGAGGGGTCGTGGGATGCCATGAACATATTCTGGCGCAATTGGGCCGCCAGCGTGCAAAGTTATCCACAGGCTTGCCCGCGCCGCTGGTTGCAACTGCCCAGGCCGCAGCCAGCGGTGCGAGAGTGTCGTGAGAAATCCAACCATTGCTGCGAGAGCGTCAGGGAAAAGGGCACCATTGCTGCGATAGCGTCTGACCTAGCCCGCCACCCGGAGCAGCGCAAAAATCCCGCTGCGCTCGCCGACTCGGTCCTTGAGCTGGCACGGCTGGTGCTGGTGCGCGGCCCCTGACTGAAACGCCCCCGGAAGCAGCTACTGTCAACCTGCGCATGGCCTCGGCCGACTTTACCGAATGGGCCCGGGGCGCGGCCGCCGTGGCCATCCAGGCCCAGGCGTTTATTGTCTAGGCTGCTCCATCTAGCACGCTGCATCTAGCCTGCGGAGTCCTTTTCCAGCGGCGGAACGGGCCATGGGTTAGCATGGCAGAAACGCCAGGAGGAGGCCACCATGCCAACAATGTTTAGCCTGAGACGATCGGGGCACGCCGTGAGCTCGCGGCTGGCCGTGACGGCCCTTCTGCTCGCCGTTGTGGCGGTGGTTGCCGGGTGCGCCCAGCAGCAGCCCGGCGCAGGCGCCACCGGCACACCGCCGGTGACGGCAACGCCGCCAGCCACGGGCATGGAGCTGACCATCACGCTAACTGAATCGCCCGGGGCCACACCCAGGACGTTCCGTCTCGTCGCCGACGGGTCCACCCCGGCGCCGGCGTCAACCTTGCCCGACTCCGCAGCGGCACTCGCAGCCGTGGAGCAGCACGGCGAAAAGATCTTCTTCGCCCTGCAGGATCCAACCCGGGTGTGCACCCAGCAATATGGCGGCCCGCAAGTTGCCGTGGTCACCGGCTGGTTCCATGGCAGGGAAGTCAACGCCGCCTTCAGCCGGACCGACGGCTGTGAAATATCGCGCTGGCAGGCTCTGGCCCCGTTGTTCGGCGCGCTGGCGGGCGGAACCGGCGCCGTCTAGCGGCCCGGTGAAAGCCGCGGAATAACTCAGGTAACGCAAAGGACGACGGCGGCCATCCAGACGTACTGGATGGCCGCCGTCGCCCTTGGGAACCGAGTGCAGGGCTAGGCTGCCCTGGACCCTATGACAACAGGTCCGTGGGCGCTAGGTCGGTGGGGAATGCCGACTCCTGCTGCTCGCCCTTCCTCGGCTTGCCATTGCTGTCCTTGCTGTCCTCGCCGTCCTCGGCGGGAACCACTGCGGTTCCGTCGGGTGAAACAATCACGGAGACGAACGTTTCCGTGCCGGCATCGCCGAAGGCAACCCGACCCAGGTAGTTGCCCGGGGCCAGCCCGGTCCAACTCAGCGTCACGTTGCCGGACTTGCCATTGGCCAGCTTCAACGGGTTCGGCGCCACCGTGGCATTGCCGGCGTCGGCACCGAGGATCGCGGCGTCAACAGTGGCCTTCGCGGCGCCCCCACTCGTGCTCGAATACAGGTTGGCGAGCACCGTGTAGGTACCGGGCACGGGGTTCGTCAGCGAAAGCGTTTCACTGGAAGAAGCCGTCCGGAGGTCGGTGAATTTGCCCTGCGGGTTGAAGACGATCATGTCGAAGTCGGCGCCCTCCTCGGAGGAGATGACCTGGAACTTGGCCAGTTTAGTTCCCTTCGGAACCGTGACCTCCTTGAGGAAGTTGGAGGCGTTGGTGGCGACGGAGAGCGGACCGGGCACCAAACTGACGGCGCTGGAATCGGCCTTGGACAGGCCATTGAGGGTCAGTGCCACGGGGGCACTGCTACCGGAAACTACCGGAATCATGCCGCTGCTGGTGCCCTTGGTGGAGCTGAAGGCGATCTCCGGCTGCACCAGAGCTGCCAGCGGACGGACGGCCACCGGTGAGGTCACCGTGGCGCCTGCCCCCTGCCAGCTCAAACTTCCCATGGCAAACGCGCCCAGGGCGGCACCGGCGTTTTCAAAGGTGACCTTGAAGGTGCGCTGTTGGCCAGCCTGTGCGAAGCTCAGCACCGAGGGAGTGACCTTGACGTTGACGCCGGGGACGTTGGCCGTGGCCCGGTACGTTCCGGCGGTCAGTGCGGTGACCGTACGGGTGACGGTAACTTTTCCGGCCAAGCTGCCCACGGCGAAGGATGCCAGGTTCATGTCCCGGGGCGCTGTGCTGCCAAGCTCTGGTATGCCCAGATCAACGCCTGTGCCCTGAATGAACTTCAGGTACTCGGTGTCGCCAGCGTCGTACACCAGCCCTGGTTTGAGGGCCTTGACCACTGCCGTCTGACCGGCACCGGTGGCAAAGAGGTCGGTGTTCTTGCTGCCGTCCGCCTTCACCACCTTGGTAGCCGTTGTCATCATGGCCGATTTCACCGCGGCCGGTGACCAGGTGGGGTTCTTGGCCATCAGGAGTGCGCCGAAGCCGGCCACATGTGGTGAAGCCATGGACGTTCCTGACATCATGCCGAACTGCTCACCACCGGTGGCGATGGGTGATACGCCGGCCAGCACGGCAACACCGGGTGCGGCGACGTCGGGCTTCAGTAGATCTGAATTCACGGCGCTCAGCGGGCCGCGGGAGGAGAATCCGGCCACCTGCGGCTGCGGGGCAACCGGCAATCCGGTGGTGTCAGTGTCAGTGAGGGAGACCAGCATGGTCGGGTTGGCAGCAACCTTGTCCTTGATGAGCGTCGTTGCCGGCGGGTTCACATGGACTGTGGGTACTGCATGCAGGTCCACGTCCTCGGAGGATGCTGTGACGTTGGTGAGGATCATGCCCACGCCGCCTGCCCGCTTGACCTCGGCGCTCTTGGCGGTACGGTCGATGACGCCGCGATCACAAACCACAATCTTGCCAGCGACCTTCGCAGCATCCAAGGTGTTGGGGCCACAAAGTTCGGGGTTGGTTGCACCGGCTGCTGCAGCCGTGGTCGCCAGGACAGCGCGGCTTGCCGGGGGTGTCTGTTCCATCATGCTGGCGCCGCGGAACTTGGTGCCATCAGCGAACTCGACCGTGCCTTGAAGCTCGGAGGAGAAGGATGTGGCGGCCACGGTGGTCAGCCATGGGGCTCCGTGGTTGACGGTGCTTGCCGTGGGGCCGGAGTTGCCGGCCGATGCGGCCACGAAAATTCCGGCCGAGGTGGCCGAGAGGAACGCGAGGGAAACAGGGTCGGTGGTGGATGAGGTGCTGCCGGAGATGGAATAGTTCAGCACGTCCACGCCGTCAAGGATGGCCTGGTTGATGGCCGCCACAGCGGAGGAGGAATAGCAGCCGCCAGTGGCCGGATCGGTGTCTTCCCAGCACGTCTTGTACACGGAGAGTTTGGCTGCCGGTGCCACACCGCTGGTGATGCCCATGTGCCGGTCACCAATTTTTGCCGCCACGTTGGCGTTTCCGGCCGCCGTGCTGCCGGTGTGCGTGCCATGGCTGCCAACGTCCACGGGCGAGAGGACTTCTTCCGGAGCCCGATCCTCGGGTGCCACGTACTTCACGAAGTCGTCGGCAAAGTAGTGTGCGCTGAGGACCTTGGAGTTGCAGGCGGTGCCGTCAAAATCGGCTCCCGTGCCTACACCCTTCTGACATTCGCCGGAGAAGGTTTCGCCGTTGGCCTTGAGCATGGCGATGTTGCCATCATCGGTGCGGTATGGGACACCAACCTTCGGGTCACCGGTCAGGGGCAGTACCTCTTCCCCGGCAAAGAACGGGCTCGACGGCGTATAGCCGGTGTCGATGATGCCAACAACGACGCCTTCGCCGGCCTTGTCCTGCCCGCCGAAGCTCGACTTCCAGCTACCGTTGCGGCCGCTGAGACCAAGGAAATCGGTGCTGGAATAGTCCGGCGCATTCTCCGTGTCCGGGGCGACGGTGAGAACGCTCGGGTCCTTGGCCAGGGCCAACGCCTGATCTGCTGAAAGGTCCGCGGAGAAGCCGTTGAGGGCGGCCGTGAACGTGCGCTTGGGTTTGACGCTTTCGGTCTTGGCCACGGCAGCCTGCTTGTTTTCCAGGTGCGCCTTGTACTTCTTGACCTCCGGACGCGTGGCGTCAAGCTTCTTCCCGGCCTCCGGCTTGGTGGCAGCCAGGCCAGCCGTGCCGCCGTCGTACATGGCGATGGGCTGCTCGGTGAGGATCACAATGTAGCGCCCAGCCTGGTAGCTCAGCGGATCGATGTCCATTTGGGAGATGCCGGGCAGGGCGTGCTGGCTCGGGTTGGCCGATGCTGGCAGTGCCCCCACTGTGGTCAGAAGCAACGGCAGGCCGGCGCAAAGAGCCACGGCCTTTCGCAGTCCTGGGCTTCGAAAGAGAGTTCTTCCCGTTCGTTTCATGGTGCTGTGACCTTTCAACAGGATCTCCGCCAGGCGTCTTGCCTGACGGGTGAAACATGGCAGGCCGGGCAGCGTCCCTGATGATGACAGGGTGCCGTGAGCCGTCGGAGCCAACGAAAACAGGCTACCGACCAGTAGGGCGCATGTGAGCCGGGACACAGCAGAAAGGTTGTGGACTAACCAAAGGGGCAGGATGGTGGGTGCGGATATGACCGCAAAGTACGACGGCGGGAGCTCGCCGGTGCGTCGAGGCGCAGCAGCGGGCAGATGCTTAGCAGCCGGGCGGGGCCTGATACTGGTATTTCAAGGCCAGGTCGTAGCTGAGCACTGTTTGGGCAGCTGTTTTTTCCCAGCCAAATGACTCGGCAAAAACCGAGGCGGCCCGGCCCATGTCGGCCCGTGTTTCGCCAAAATCATGTAATGAGGCAATTGCGTTGGCCCACACCACAGAAGACCGGCCCTCCACCAAGAGGCCCGTGCGGCCGTCACTGACGGCCCGTGGCAAACCGCCAACGTTGGTGGCAATCACGGGCGTGCCACAGGCTTGTGCCTCCAACGCCACCAGGCCGAAGGACTCGCTGGAGGACGGCACGGCCACCACGTCGGCGCTCCTGTACCAATGGGCCAGCTCTTCCGGGCCGACGGGCGGGTGGATGGAGGCGACACCTGACAGGCCGGCGTCGAAAATCATGCGGGCCAGGTCGTACTTGTCGTGGCCGCTGCGTGAGCCCAGGAACGTCAGCCGCAGGTCAATGTCGGGCCGTTCACGGCGCAGCAGGGCGGCGGCCTTGACCAGGACGTGCGGGCCCTTGAGCCGTTGCAGTCGGCCGGCAAAAACAACATGGAAACAGTGGGCCGGGATGTCAAGGTTTTGCCGTGATCTGTCCCGGAACGCTGGTTTGAAGACTTTCAAGTCAACGCCGGGGGAGACTATGTCGATGCGCTGTTCGCAGCCGTCGTAGTGGCCCTCAAGTTCGGCCGCCTCCGCGCTCGTGTTGGCAATCAGGCGCGTGGCTGCGGCCACAATGTGCTGCTCACCGTCGACCCTGATACTTGGCTCGGCCGTTTGACCCGGGGGCAGGTGGTGATTTTTGACCCGGGCCATGGTGTGCATGGTGTGCACCAGCGGCAAGTCCAGGCGCTTGGCCACCAATATCCCGGCCATCCCGGAAACCCAATAGTGGGAATGGATGACCTTCACGGGAACTCCTGTGAGGGATTCCACGTGGGCGGCGACGGCGTCGGCCATTTCATGGATGAGCTCCGGCAGCGCCTCCTTGGAGACTTTGGAGAACGGGCCGGCGGTGATGTGATGAACAGTGACTGTCGGGGCCAGCTGCACCGTGTCCGGCTGGGTGGCTGCCGTGCGGCGGGTGTAAATATCAACGGCCACGCCCGTCGCAGCCAGTTCAAGGGCCAAATGGCGGACGTAAACATTCATACCGCCAGCGTCGCCGCCGCCTGGCTGCTCCAAAGGGGAGGTGTGCAAGGAGAGCATGGCGACGCGTCGGATCTGATGCATGGCGTCCCTCCTAACGGGTACGTGGGCCAGGCTCCGGCAGTGTGGCGCGGCCGGGGCATGGGGAACTGCACAAAACGTGTCACTACATATCTTGTCACTGCCTGTGAACACTACCTAGCCCGCGGAACGGCCGGATTCGAACCGCAAATCACAACACCACCACGGGTGAGGGCACCACCGGGCGGGCAGGTGCGCCCAAAAAGGCCTAAAATGGGGTGGTGACTTCCTTCGTTGCGTCAGTTCACGAGCCCACACCGGGCCTTGAACGGCAAGCCATCATTGACCTGTCCGCCATCGCCAACAACATCCGCCACCTGCGTGCCATGGTGGGGCCCGCCAAATTCATGGCAGTGGTCAAAGCCGACGCCTACGGGCACGGCATGGTTCCGGTAGCCCGCGCAGCCGTCGCCGCCGGTGCGAATTGGTTGGGCGCCGCCCACATCAGCGAAGCCCTGGCGCTGCGGGCGGCTGGACTGGAGGTGCCCATACTGGCATGGCTGCACACCCCCGCCAGTGATTTCACGGCAGCCGTTGCCAACGGCATTGACCTGGGCTGCTCCGGATGGGAGCTGGAACATATTGTTGCCGGTGCCACGTCGCTGCAGCGCCAGGCACGCGTCCACCTGAAAATCGACACCGGCCTGGGCCGCAATGGCTGCACGCCTGCCCAGTGGCCCGCCCTGGTTGCCGCCGCCCTGGCGTACCAGGCCCAAGGCCTGATCCGGGTCGTGGGTGTCTTTAGCCACTTGGCCGTGGCCGACGAACCGGACAGGCCCGAGACTGATGAGCAGCTGGCTTGCTTCCGGGAGGCGGTGGCAGTTGCCGAGAATGCCGGGGCGGAGCTGGAGGTGCGCCACATTGCTAACACGCCAGCCACCCTGACACGCCCGGATTCGCACTTCGACATGGTGCGGGTGGGCCTTGGCATCTACGGGCTGTCCCCCTTGGGGGGCATCACCGCCGCACAGTTGGGGCTGGTCCCGGCCATGACGCTGCAAACACAAATTGCGCACTGCAAGGACGTGCCGTCCGGCCAGGGTGTCTCCTACGGGTTGAACTACGCCACCGCCGCCGACACCACCTTGGGGCTCGTCCCCTTGGGCTATGCCGACGGCATCCCGCGCATCGCCACCGGCGGGCCGGTGCGCGTCAACGGCGTCACCTACCCCGTGGTGGGCCGGATCGCCATGGACCAGATGGTGATCGACCTAGGCCCTGCGGCACACGAGGGCTTCGCCCAAGCGGCCGTACCGGGTTCGGCGGTGGGCGCCACCGCCGTGTTGTTTGGCAACGGGGCCGACGGCGGACCGCTCGTGGAGGAGTGGGCGACGGCCGCCGGGACCATCAACTATGAAGTGGTGACACGCATCAGCCAGCGAGTCCCGCGCAGCTACCTTGGCGCAGCAGCTGTGGGCGGCGCCTGATGGTGTGGGAGTTTTCCACCAGCACCGCCGCGCAAACCCAACACGTGGCGCACCAGCTTGCCGGACTGCTCAGGGCCGGGGACTTGATCGTCCTCAGCGGTGAGCTGGGCGCCGGCAAGACCACCTTCACGCAGGGATTGGGCAGCAGTTTGGGTGTGCGGCCGGGCATTATTTCCCCCACCTTTGTGCTGGTGCGCATTCACCCGAACTTGCCCGATGGACCCAACCCGGGCGGGCCGGACCTGGTCCATGTGGATGCGTACAGGCTGTCCTCACCCGGCGAAATTGATGACATTGATCTAGAAAACACCCTTGATTCGGCCGTGACAGTGGTGGAGTGGGGTGCGGATCGGGTGGAGCACCTCTCAGCCAGCCGCCTGGAAATTGACTTGCTGCGGGCTGTGGGCGGGACTCCCGCGCCGCTGCCGAATCAAGCAGCCGACGATGCCGGCACCTTTGATTTTGCTGACGAGGACGACGACGAACCCCGCCTTTTGCGCGTCCAAGCCATCGGGCCGCGCTGGGAGGGCATCGATTTTTCGGTGCTTGGCCAGCCACAGACATCAACAGAATAGATGAAAAAACTATCGTGAGAATCTTGATCATTGACACCTCGGCTGTGGCTAGCGCGGCAGTGCTGGACTTTGACCCCCAAGACTTGGCCAGGACGGTGCGGGTGGTGGCGAACTTTGCCACCCAGGACACGCGCAGTCACGCCGAGGTACTGGCGCCGGGGGTGAAATCGCTGTTCAACGACCCCGTCACCGAAGGCCCCGCATTGGATGCCATCATTGTGGGCACGGGTCCTGGCCCGTTCACCGGACTGCGCTCGGGGATCACCGTGGCACGCACGCTGGCCTTCACCTGGGGCGTGAAACTGTACGGCATGATGAGCCTTGACGCCTTGGCCCAACAGGTTTTTGACACTCCGCGCTACGTGGACGGGCGGGCAGTTGCGCCGCTGGCCCTGGCTGACTTTGTCGTCGCCACAGACGCCCGCCGCCGCGAGGTGTACTGGGCCAAGTACAGCGCTGCGGCCGTGCTCATCGAGGGCCCACATGTTGGTCCGGCGGCACAAATTTCGCCCGTGCAGGTCTTCGGCGCCGGCGCCGGAATCTATGCCCCGGAACTGACCGGCAACGGATGCGTGGTGGAGGCCAGCTTTTCCAACGAACAGCCCACCGCCTTGGAGCTGGGGCGGGCGGCAGCTCGCAAAATAGCTGCCGCAGGATCCCTGGCGAACGCTGGCTTATTGGATTCCACCCCGTTGTACCTCCGTGAATCGGACGCCAAAGTTCCCGGCCCCCGGAAGCGTGCACTGTGACGACAGCCGCCGAACCGGAACAGCCGCTGGCGCCCCAGCCATGGCAGGGTCCTGCGCTGTTGCGCGCCATGGTTCCAGCCGACATTGACGTCATCACCGCCTTGGACGCCCAGCTTTTCGGGGTGGACTGCTGGCCCCGGTACATGTTTGAGGCCGAGCTGGCGCAACCCGAAACCCGCCGGTACATCATCGCCGAGGTTCCGGACAGTGCCGGCGGCAGGCACTTAGCAGGCTATGCCGGGCTGATGTGCGTGGAGCCCGTGGGGGACATCCAAACCATCGGGGTATTGCCGGAATTTGAGGGCCGCGGCATTGCCCGCGCCATGTTGGCAGACCTCATTGCCGAGGCGACCCGACGCGGTGCCCTGGAGATCATGCTCGAAGTCAGCTCAACAAACCCCCGGGCCCAGGATCTCTACAGGCGCTACGGTTTTGCGCACATTCACACGCGGCGCAGGTACTACAAGGACGGCTCGGACGGGATGATCATGCGCCTGACACTACCCACCCCCACCGATGTGAAGGACAACTCGTGAACCAGAGCAACCCGCTGATTTTGGGTATTGAATCCTCGTGCGATGAAACAGGTGTGGGCCTGGTGCGCGGCACAACGCTGCTGACCAACACCGTTTCCTCATCGATGGAAGAACACGTTCGTTTTGGTGGGGTGATTCCAGAGATTGCCTCCCGTGCCCACCTGGACGCCTTTGTCCCCACCTTGCAACAGGCGCTCTCCGCTGCCGGGGTCACGCTGGCGGATGTGGACGCCATCGCCGTCACCAGCGGTCCGGGTCTGGCCGGTGCCCTCATGGTGGGTGTCAGTGCCGCTAAAGCCTTGGCGCTGGCCACGGGCAAACCGCTGTATGCCATCAACCACCTGGTGGCACACGTGGGCGTTGGCCTGCTGGATGAGTCCATCGCTGCGCGCTACCAGGGTGGAGAGTTGCCGCAGAACCTTGGCGCGTTGCTCGTTTCGGGTGGGCACACAGAGATTTTGCGCGTGCGCAGCATCGCCTCCGATGTGGAGTTACTCGGTGCCACCATTGACGACGCCGCCGGGGAGGCTTTCGACAAGGTGGCCCGGCTGCTGGGGCTTAGCTATCCCGGTGGCCCCGCCATTGACAGGCTGGCCCGCGAAGGCAATGCCAAGGCCATCCGGTTCCCGCGCGGGCTGACAATGCCCAAATACATGGGCACCGCGGAAGCACCCGGTCCGCACCGCTATGACTTCTCCTTCTCCGGCCTGAAGACGGCCGTGGCCCGCTGCGTCGAGGGGTACGAGGCACGCGGGGAGACTGTCCCGGTAGCCGACGTTGCGGCGTCGTTTCAGGAGGCGGTGTTGGATGTCATCACCGCCAAGGCCGTGCTGGCGTGCAAGGAGCAGGGCATCACCACTTTGCTGCTGGGCGGCGGCGTGGCTGCGAACTCCCGGTTGCGGGAGCTGGCACAGCAGCGGTGCATGGCTGCCGGAATCACGCTGCTGGTGCCCAAACTATCGCTGTGCACTGACAACGGAGCCATGGTGGCGGCCTTGGGTGCGCAGCTGGTCATGAACGGCGTGGCCCCGAGTGATCTGGCGTTTGCCCCGGATTCGTCCATGCCCGTGACAAGCATCAGCCTCTAACCCCCACAACTGACCCGCAGAAAACGCCGAAAATACGCGCTTTTAGCGCGATTTTCGGCGTTTTCTGCGGGTCAGTTGTGGTGAGGCGGGAGGGGGCTTGGTGCTGGGCTGTGATGAGTTCGGCCCTCGAAACTGGCGAACAAACTGCTCACTAGTACGTATTGAGTCATACTGGTTCGATTGAATTCGAAGCATGATAGATTCGACAATACTCGTACAAGATCGGAGGATCCGTGAACAGCACTACGCGCCAAACGCCTCAGCCCACAGCTGCTCAGGCAGCCAAAGCTACAGTTCCCAACACTCCGGCGCCCAAGCGCCGAAACCTCTCGATGCTCCTCGCCGCGTCGCTCGTGACAGCGGTCTTCGCACTCTCAAACTCGCCAACACCGCTTTATGTGCGCTGGCAGGCTCAACTCGGGTTCTCCGATGGCACGCTGACACTTGTCTTCGCGGCCTACATCGCCGGGCTCCTGCTGACCCTCCTGATGGCCGGACAACTCGCCGACAGGATTGGCCGCAAGCCAGTACTCATCCCGGGCCTGGTGTTGGCGATGGTGGCATGCGTTCTTTTCGCCACGGCCGAGTCAGTTCTGGTGCTCGGCATCGCCCGCTTCCTTACCGGGATCTCCGTTGGGGTGATCGTGTCCGCAGGGATGGCCGCAGTGGTCGATCTGGGCGACTCGGGGCGGAAGAGGCAAGCGTCGCTGGCGGCCTCCGTGGCCATGGTTCTTGGTGCCGGCCTCGGCCCATTGTTGGCCGGCGTCTACGCGCAGCTGCAGCCCCATCCGGTGGTGCCCCTCTTCATCACCGAGCTCTTTGTGCTCACGGCCGCCCTGGCCATCGCCATCGCCTTGCCGTTGAAGCAGCATCACACCACACAACCAGGCGCCGTGGACCGGCGCTGGCGACTACCCGAAGTGCCCGGGGAGTATCGGAGCCGCCTCTTGTTCGGCATCGCCGTATTCGCACCAGGCATCACCGCAACCTCATTCGTGCTTTCCTTAGGACCTTCGGTGCTCTCGACTCTGCTCGGCATCACGAGCCCCCTTATCGCCGGCGGTATGGCCTGCGCCATGTTCCTCGCCGCGACCGGCGTACAGTTTGCGGTTGCACGGTGCTCCATTCGCACCATCTTCCTGACCGGCGCCGCGGCCACTATGGTGGCAATGGCTGCCCTGGTCCTGGCGGTCACGGCCTCGCTGCCGGCAATCCTTGTTCTCTCAGCTGTCCTGGCCGGATGCGGTCAGGGGCTCGGGCAACTGGGCGGATTGACACTCATCGGCACCCAAATACCCAGCGCCCACCGCGCCCAGGCAAACTCATTGCTGAATATTGGTGGCTACATTCCGGCCGGACTCATCCCCGTGGCGACAGGATTCCTTATCGACGGCATCGGTCTGGGTGCCGGGACGACCGGGTTCGCGATCGTCCTCACAGCAAGCGCCGCGGCGGCATTCGCAGTAGTCGCCCGGAAACTACCGGGAGCTTAGGGTTGAGGCGTCCAGGCCACGACTAAATCGAGCAGCCCGGGGAAGCGGGCATTGAGATCTTCGGTGCGTACCCTGCTTCGCCGCTCCAACCCATACTGACGCTGACGGATCAGACCGGCCTCACGCAGCGCCTTAAAGTGGTGAGTCAGCGAGGATTTCGGGCGATTGAACCCGAACCAGCCACACGAGTGGTCGTAACTCTCAGACTCCAAGAGGAGCTTCTGAAGAATGGTCAGGCGCAGCGGCTGGGACAGCGCACCGAAAATTGCTTCAAGACGAATGTCATCAAGTGACGGTTCCGGAAGCGGCTCGGGCAGGAACTCCGGTGCGTCAAATGCATCCGACCGGAAACTGGATATCGATACCATGACTGCAGAATACCAGAAGTTCGAGAAAACTCGGACAGCGTATCGCTGTGACGGTTCCGCTCACCACACAGCCAGCCCAGACGGCGCCATCACATGAACACCGCCGTGATCATTGCCCACCCCAACCCGGCTACCTATTCCATCGACGAGGCCCTGGGTGCGGCCCTGCGCGGGTGACCGCAGCTGGCCTCGTCGCACCCGTCGTCAACCACCCATCCGGTGGAAGAGGTGGGGGCTAGTTGGTGTCCATCTCTGCCACGAGCGAACGAACGACGGCGCGCAGGTCACCATCAGTGCCAGCTGCCACTGCGCGTTGGCGTTGGTAGCTGGCGCCGTTGGTGATGATCTTTTCCACGCTGGCCAGCTCCTCGGAGCAGCCGAGCCGCGCTGCGACAGATTCGAGCTTGTTCAACAATTCCATGGTGTGTTCGGTGACGAGCTGTTCCTTGCCTGCGGCATCCAAAATAATGATGGCGTCCATGCCGTAGCGCGCCGCCCGCCACTTGTTCTCCTGGATGTGCCACGGGGGCATGGTGGGGATGGTGCCGCCGTCGTCCAAGGTATTTGAAAAGTCCTCCACCAAGCACTGGGTGAGGGCAGCGATAGCGCCGATTTCTTCCAGTGTGGACATGCCGTCACAGATGCGCATTTCAATGGTGCCAAGACCGGCCACGGGGCGGATGTCCCAACGGATTTCATTGGTTGCATCGATGACGCCGGTGGTGAACATGTCCTGCACGTAGGATTCGTACGCCGCCCAGTCCGGGAATTGGAAGGGCAGACCGGCGGTGGGGAGTTGTTGGAACATCAGAGCCCGCTGTGAGGCATAGCCGGTGTCCTCGCCCTTCCAATACGGCGATGAGGCCGACAGCGCCTGGAAATGCGGGAAGTAGTTGACCAGCCCGTCCAAGACAGGCATGGCCTTGGCAACATGGTCCAGGCCGACGTGGACATGAACTCCATAGATGAGCATCTGGCTGCCCCACCACTGAGTCCTGTCAACCAGTTTGGCGTACCGTTCCTTGTCCGTGACCGCCTGGGTGCTCGGATTGCTGAAGGGGTGGGTACCGGCGCTGAGCAGATCAAGGCCCAACGGAGTGGCGGCTTCCCGGAGAATGTTCAGATTACGGCGCAAGTCTTCCTTGCCCTCTGACACCGTGTGGCAGATTCCTGTGACCAACTCCACTGTGTTTTGCAACATTTCACCCTTGATGTGGGGGTGCTCGCCGTTGTCCATCACCTCGGGATGGGCGGCGAAGATATTGTTGAAAACGTCATTGGCGCGGGCGTCCAGTTCACCCGTTTCGTGGTCAACCAGTGCGATTTCCCATTCCAGCCCCAGCGTGGACTGTTCAGATTTAGCGAAGTCAATCTTCACTGGGGCGCCCCCTTGGCAGTAGCGGAATCTCGGGTGCGAAGCGGCAAAGGCGCCGGGTGCATTCTGATTGTAGTTCAGGTTTTCGGGCACAATGGGGTGGTGCCTATTTTGAACAAAGACATGACCTTGTGTATTTCTCTCGCCGCGCGGCCCAGCAATATTGGTACGCGCTTCCACAACTACCTCTACGACGCGCTGAACTTGAACTACGTCTATAAGGCGTTTGCGCCCAAAGACCTGGCGCAGGCAGTCGCCGGCATTCGCGGCCTGGGCATTCGTGGGGCGGCCGTTTCCATGCCGTACAAGGAAGAAGTCATTGCCTTGATCGACGTCATGGATGCCTCAGCTGCGGCCATCGAATCGGTGAACACAATTGTTAACAACGATGGCGTGCTCACCGCCTACAACACCGACTACTTGGCCATCGCCGAGCTGCTGGCCAAGCATGGGGTCCCCGCCGATTTCACGGTTCTGCTGCGCGGTTCCGGTGGCATGGCCAAGGCTGTTGCTGCCGCATTGCGCGACGCCGGACTAACCCACGTTTCGATTGTGGCTCGCAACGAGGACGCGGGGAAGGCGCTGGCCGGTCTCTACGGGTTCGGCTGGCTGCCCGAGGTTGGCGAGGCGACAGCAGACCTGCTCATCAACGTCACGCCCCTGGGCATGGCTGGTTCCGAGGAATCAACCCAGTCCTTTGCCGACGCCACGGTGGCGGCGGCGCAGTTGGTCTTCGACGTCGTTGCCCTTCCCGCCGAGACGCCGCTCATCCAGGCTGCCCGGGCCGCAGGCAAACCGGTCATCACCGGCGCGGAGGTCATTGCCATTCAGGCGGCCGAACAGTTTGTGCTGTACACGGGGGTGCGCCCCAGCCCGGAGCTGGTCCGCGAAGCCTCCGACTTCTCCCGCGCCTAGAGACGCTATCGCAGCAATGGTTACTTTTTCCTGAACGCTCTCGCAGTGCTGGGAGAGCGTTCGGGAAAACACGCCATTGCTGCGAGAGGGTTGGGGAAAATCACGCCATTGCTGCGAGAGGGTTTCGGGAGGGGGTTTAGGGCGCGTCCGTGGAGCCATGCGGTTCAACCACGACGGCGACCCTATCCTCGCCGATACGGGTCAGAATCAGCGTTGCCTTGTTGGGGCCCTTGCCGGATCCCGTGAGCAGTTGCCGGCGCAACTCTTCAGGGGTGGTGGAGATGCCGCGCTTCTTGATGTCCAGCACACCAATCCTGTTGGCTTTGACCCAGCTCTTGAGTGCCTTGACGTTGAAGGGCTTGACCTCCAGAACCTTGTAGCCGCGGGCGAAAGGCGTGTCGACAGGATTCTCCGTGCAGATGTACGCGATGTGCTCGTCCACCAGATGCGCACCCAGGGTACGGGCCAAGTCGGCCACCAGCCCGGCCCGGATCACTGCGCCGTCGGGCTCGTAGAGGTACCCGGCAATGGGGCCGACCTCAATGTCTTGTGCTCCGGGGTCATAGGGCACGGTGCTGGTGAGCTCATGCATTCCGTGTGCGCCCACCACCAGGGCTGCGCGGCGGATGCCGGGGCGGGCCAGCGCATTGAAATACAAGCCAGCCTCCACCACATCGCCATTGACGGAAATCCATTGGGCTTCAGCGGTTTCCGGCACTGCTTCGTGCGGGATGCCCGGCCCCATTTTGACGCCCACTGCCTTGCCCGAATCGGCCAGTTTTTCCGCGAACGACAGTGGCGGGGAGAAGGCCTCGGGGTCAAAGAGCCGGGTGGTGCCGGAGGTGCTTGTGGTGCGGCGGGCCGGATCCAGCCACACGCCATCAATGCCGCTCAGGTCTGTTTCTTCGGCGCGGCCGCAAATGACCGTCGCCTCAGGGAACGGCATCAGGTTCACAGTGGTGCAGGCTGCTGTGATTTCATCCATCTCCACGGCCGTGACGGCAATATCCAGGCTGGCCATGGCGAGGGAGTCAGCGCCCAGACCGCAACCCAGATCGGCCACGCGGGTGATGCCGGCCGCGGTAAATCTCTGCGCGTGCAACGCGGCAATGCTCAACCTGGTGGCTTGTTCCAGCCCTGCCTGGGTGAACAACATTTGGTGCGCGAATTCGCCAAACTTTGTCTCTGCCTTGGCCCGAAGGCGTGATTGCGTCAGGGCAGCTGCCACCAGTTCGGGGGAGTGCCCGGCTTTGCGCAAGGTTTCGTTGAGCTTGAGGGAATCCGATTCCGAATAGGGGCCCAGAGTGGACAAAAGTTCCCAGCCGGCAACGGTGAGAAGGGGGGAAATCGCATCAGTGGACATAGCTAAATCGTAACCGCCAGCCGTCCAGTGACGAGCGTCACGGTAAATAGCACACTATAAATTTGCGCAATTATTCTCTGGCGTAATAAGTTTTTAGGAATACTTATAAGGATTGCCTAAGCTAATCTGACTTTTGGAGAAAATCGATGTTGAAGAAGCACCTGCTCACTTTCGCGGCCACTGCCGCCGTTTTGGCGCTGACCGCCTGTGGCGCTCCCGCGAAGTCTGGTTCGGCGTCGACCAGCGCAGCTGCAGGATCCGTCACGGTAGAAGACAACAACGGTTCACACACCATCACTACGCCGCTGAAGTCGGTCGTCGCAACCGACAACCGCACCTTTGAGACGCTTTCAAGCTGGGGTGTCAAGCTCAGCGCCGGTGCCGTGGCCCTCATGCCCTCCACCAGCTCCTACAAGACTGATGACTCGATCGTGGATCTGGGCACCCACAACGAACCGGATCTCGAGGCCGTCGTTGCCGTGGACCCGGACGTGATTGTCAATGGACAGCGTTTCACTCAATACCAGGACGACTTCAGCAAGCTGGCCCCGAAAGCCACGGTGCTGGCTCTGGATCCGCGTGAGGGGCAGCCGTTCGATGCCGAGCTGAAGCGCCAAACCACTGTCTTGGGTGAGGTGTTCGGCAAGCAGTCTGAAGCCAAGAAGCTCAACACGGACTTTGACGCGGCCATTGCACGTGTCAAGGCAACGTACAAGAAGGACCAGAAGGTCATGGGCCTGATCGCCTCCGGTGGCAAGATTAACTACTCTGCCCCTGTCACCGGCCGCACACTTGGCCCGCTGTTCGATTTTCTGGATCTGACTCCGGCCCTCGAGGTGGACAAGTCCAGCACCGACCACAAGGGCGATGACATTTCCGTCGAAGCCATTGCCAAGTCCAACCCGGACTGGATGCTCGTCATGGACCGCGACGCAGCTGTTTCCGCCGACGACGCCGACTACAAGCCAGCCAACGAGGTGCTCGAGAAGTCCGCTGCCTTGAAGAATGTTACGGCCACCAAGTCCGGCAACATTGTGTACATGCCCGCTGACACGTACACCAACGAAGGTATCCAGACATACACCGAGTTCCTGAATAGCTTCGCGGACGCCCTCGAAGGCAAGTAGGAATTCTGCGCCCCGCCCAGTGGCAGTTCCGGCACCCCGCCGGGTCTGCCACTGAGCTGCGTCCAAGCACGTTCTGAAAGGACTGCGCCACCATGACCACCACGGTCGTTGCCGCCAAGGGCAAGCTCTTTGAACCCAGCCTGCTGATAGGTGTGGCCATTGTGGTTGCCCTGCTGGCACTGTCCCTGTTCACAGGTGTCTACGACATTTTTGGCGGCAAGGACGGCGGGGAGATGTTCGCTGTCACCCGCATTCCACGCACCATTGCGCTGGTCTTGGCGGGAGCGGCCATGGCGGTGTCTGGCTTGGTCATGCAGTTGTTGACGCAGAACCGCTTTGTTGAGCCAACTACCACCGGCACCACCGAGTGGGCTGGGCTGGGTTTGCTGACTGTCATGATCATTAGCCCCGGCGCAAGCATCCTTGTGAAGATGTCCGGAGCCGTCATCGCTGCCTTCATTGGCACCATGATCTTTTTCCTTTTCCTGCGGCGGGTTTCCCTGAAAGCATCACTAACAGTGCCGATTGTGGGCATCATGCTCGGCGCAGTGGTGGGCGCCATTTCCACGTTTATTGCACTGCAAACCAACATGCTCCAGAGTCTGGGCATCTGGTTCGCCGGTAGCTTCACGTCGGTGCTCCGTGGACAGTACGAGGTCCTGTGGATCGTGGCGCTGGTAGGCGTCGCGGTGTTTTTGGTTGCCGACAGATTCACGGTGGCCGGCCTGGGCGAGGAAGTGGCCACCAGCGTCGGCCTGAACTACAACCAGGTCATGCTGTTGGGGACCGGGCTCATCGCCATCGCCACCGGCGTTGTCACAGTGGTTGTGGGGAATCTGCCATTTCTGGGGTTGATAGTGCCGAATATCGTCTCGATGTTCCGCGGCGATGACCTGCGTGGCAACCTGCCATGGGTTTGCCTGTTGGGCATAGCCATTGTGACAGTCTGCGATCTCGTGGGGCGTACAGTCATCATGCCCTTTGAAGTCCCTGTCTCGCTGATCCTTGGTGTTGTTGGTTCAGTGGTCTTCATTGCAATCTTGCTGAAGCAGCGTCGACATGGCTGAGCGAACCATTCTTCCGCGCACCACCCCACCTGCCAGTCAGCACCACCCTGGCCGTCAGTCCGGGCCGTTGCCCACAACCGGCGTGCGGAAACGGTACTGGATGGTTCTTGGCGTCCTCATTGTTCTGGCTGTCGGATTTGGTTTCGGCCTGCTCGCCTGGGACAACCCCATGCCTGTGGGCACGCCGGGTTTTTGGCGGATCGCGGAACTTCGCGGCACCAGCATAGTCGTCATGGCGGTGGTGGCCATTTGTCAGGCAATGGCGACCGTCAGTTTCCAGACAGCCACGAATAATCGCATCATCACGCCGTCGATCATGGGTTTTGAATCCTTGTTTGTCGCCGTGCAAACCGGCGCCGTGTTCTTCCTTGGGGCGGCCGGCGTGGTGATGATGGCAGATGTCCCGCAGTTCATTTTGCAGATTGTCATCATGGTGGGACTATCCATGGCGTTGTACGGCTGGCTGCTCTCGGGCAAGTACGGCAACCTCCAAGTCATGCTGCTGGTGGGCATCGTCATCGGCGGCGGGCTGGGATCGATCTCGGTCTTCATGCAGCGCTTGCTGAGCCCCGGCGACTTTGACATCCTGGCCGCCCGGCTGTTTGGGACCGTCTCCAACGCCGATGTCAGCTACCTGCCCATCGCCATCCCGCTTTGTCTGGGCGCCGGCACTTTGCTCATGCTCAACGCCAAACGGCTGAACATCATCGCGTTGGGCAGCGACACCACCACCAACCTGGGGCTGAACCACCGCTTCGAAGTGATGCGGGTGTTGTTTCTTGTCTCGATCCTCATGGCCACATCCACAGCGCTCGTGGGGCCCATGACGTTCCTGGGCTTCTTGGTGGCCACGTTGGCCTACCAGCTGGCAGATACCTATGACCACAAGTACGTTTTTCCTGTTGCCGTGCTGATTGGTTTTGTAGTTCTCGCCGGCGCGTACTTCGTCATGAAAAACGTTTTCTACGCCCAGGGTGTGGTTTCCATCCTCATCGAGGCCGTGGGTGGAACGGTCTTCCTGTTCTTCATTCTCCGAAAGGGACGCCTGTGATCACGCTGACAGAGGTTTCAAAAAGTTACAGCAGCGAGGTTGCCATCGGCCCGGTGACCTTGCAGATACCCTCCGGCGGTGTCACCGCGCTGGTTGGCCCTAACGGGGCCGGAAAATCGACACTATTGACCATGATCGGGCGCCTCCTGGGCCTTGACGCGGGAGTCATCGAGATTGCCGGATACGACGTCTCCAGCACTTCATCGAAGGACTTGGCCAAGATCGTGGCCATATTGCGCCAAGAAAACCACTTTGTTGCGCGGCTCACCGTGCGCCAACTGGTGGGCTTTGGCCGCTTCCCGCACTCCAAGGGCCGCCTGAATAAAGCCGACGAGGAAGTCATCAGCCGTTCCATCGACTTCCTCAACCTCAACGAGCTGGAAAACCGCTACTTAGACCAACTCTCCGGGGGCCAGCGCCAGCGTGCCTATGTGGCCATGGTGCTGGCTCAGGAAACCGATCACGTCCTCCTTGATGAACCCTTGAACAATCTGGACATGAAGCATTCAGCGCAGATGATGCAGCTGCTGCACAGGGCAGCGCGGGAATTGGGGCGCACCATTGTGATCGTGCTCCATGACATCAACTTTGCCGGCCACTATGCCGACCACATTTGTGCCGTGAAGGACGGCCAAGTTGTCGAATTTGGTACGCCGCAGGAAATCATGACAGACAAGGTGCTGAGCCAGGTCTTTGATACTCCTGTGCAGGTCATTGACGGCCCGCGCGGCCCACTGGCGGTTTACTACTAGAGCCGGCTGACGGGAACCGCCTAGGTATCCTTGCGGATCCAGCGGAACGTCAGCCTGCACAGGATGAGCCCCACCACCAGCCACAAGCCCATGACGAGCGCCACGAGGCCTAGGTTCCAGGCGCCACCGGGCTCGGCAACCTCAAAGGAAGCCGGCAGGAAGACGCTGCGCATCCCCTGCGCCATCCACTTCAAGGGGAAGATGCTGGCAATGTTTTGCAACCAGCCCGGCAATTGCGAGAAGTTCAGGTAGACGCCGGAGATGAACTGCAACAACAGCACAATGGGAATGACCACCGCGGTGGCGCTCTTGCCTGTCCGCGGCAGTGCAGAGAGAGCTATGCCAAGGACGCAGCTGGTTACCACGCCAAAAAGGAACACCCAAGCAAACGTCAGCCACTTAGCCGCGTCGGTGGGCATTTCCACGTTGAAGGCAAAACGCGCCACCAGCAATAGCAGAATCACCTGGAACACAGCACTGATCAACACCATCCCGATCTTCCCCATGAAATAGGAGAAAACCGGCAGGGGAGTACCGCCCAAGCGTTTAAGCGTGCCATCACCTTTTTCTGTGGCAATATCCACGGCGAGGTTTTGCACCCCACTGAGCAGCATGCCGGCGGCAACCATGCCCGGCACATAGAACGCGGCAAATGAGATGCCGCCGCTGCCATCCGGCTTGGTTCCGATGTTTCCGCTGGTGCTAAAAGCCACGGCAAAAATGGACAGCATCACAATGGGGAAAAGGAACGTGAAGAAGACAGAATCGCCTTGACGGAAATACAGTTTGAGCTCATAGCCAATGCGGGAGGTGCCCAACGCCAAAGTCCTCATGCTGCCTCCTCACTTTCTGCGTTGCTCTGGGTCGTGGTGCCCACCATGGACAGGTAAATGTCCTCAAGGCTGGGCCGAGTAATTTCAAGTCCCGGGACCTCCCCGCCAGCCTCAGCATAGAGCCGGGCGGCCAACGCGGCCGGTTCGGTTGTGCGCTCCACCCGGACCGCACCGTCCTGCCGCCACCGGACCAGCGGCACCTTGGCATCGGCCCCGCCAATCTCATCAATGGAACCAATATCCACCAGCTTGCCACCCACAATGACTCCTGCCCTGTCCGCCAAGGTGGCCGCCTCATCAAGATAGTGCGTGGTCAGCAAGATGGTGGTCCCCTCGGCCTTGAGCTGGTTGATCAGCCCCCAGAACCGGCGACGTGCCTCGGGATCAAAACCCGTGGTGGGCTCATCGAGGAAAAGCAGCCGGGGCCGGCCGATGATGCCCAGTGCCACATCCACGCGCCGCCGCTGGCCGCCCGAGAGCTTGCTGATGCGCGTGGTCGCCTTTTCAGCCAGCCCCACAGCCTCGATGACCTCCGCCACCGTGCGCGGGTTGGGGTAGTAGTTGGCGAAATGGGTCAGCTGCTCCAAAACCGTGACATTACCGCTCTCACCAGTGGACTGCAGCACGATTCCCAGCTGGGCTTTCCATGCCAGCCCGCCTTGTTGCGGATCGACGCCCAGGACGCTCACCTCCCCAGCGCTCCGGTCCCGGTAGCCCTCAAGAATTTCAATGGTGGTGCTTTTCCCGGCACCGTTGGGCCCCAACAAGGCAAACGTCTCGCCTTCGTGAATGTCAAAACTGATGCCGTCCACCGCGTGGATGCCGCCGTAGGACTTTCGCAACTCCCGCACCTGCACCAGCGCTGTTGAATTCGTCATGGGAACATCGTTGCACCATTGCAGCGTTGCCAACAGACCTGCACCGCCCAGAGAATTTGAAGCGGCTCCGCCCCGGGGGTGCCCGGCCCACGCCCGAACCGCTAGGCTGGCGGGCATGACGCACCACCTCACATTGCCTCCGCAGCGGCGCCGCTTTGCCGCCGTCGGCCTGGCCCTGCTGGGGGCTCTCACCCTCGCCAGTTGCGAGGCTCCCGTCCCTGCGCCCACGGCACCAGCCACGGCGAGCAGTTCGGCGCCGCCAACAGCATCCCCACACACGTCCCCGGCCACCACCAAGACGCCAATGACACCGCAGGAGCAAGCTACCTTGAATACGCAACTCATCAGCGCAGCCCACACCAACGATTCCACGTCGGTGGCCCGGTTGCTGGCTGACGGCGCCGAGCTCGAATTCAAGGGAGCAGAGGGGCGCACACCCCTGGTGGCGGCAACCAAGTCCAACGCCGTAGCTGCCGCCAAAACGTTGATGGTGGCAGGTGCCGACGTCAACGCCCAAGACGATGTGCAGGATTCGGCGTTCCTCTATGCCGGCGCGGAGGGACTCGATGAGATTCTGGCCCTGACGCTGGCCCACGGTGCCGATGTCAAAAGCACCAACCGCTATGGCGGCACCGCTCTGATCCCCGCGTGCGAACACGCACACGTCAGCACTGTGCGGATTCTGTTGGCGGCAGGGGTCCCGGTTGACCACGTCAACAACCTTGGGTGGACTGGCCTGTTGGAGGCGGTGATCTTGGGGACGGGAGGGGAGGACCATCAGGAGGTGGTGCGTCTGCTCCTTGATGCCGGAGCGAACGCCAATTTGGCCGACGCCAACGGTGTCACCCCTCTGGCGCACGCCCAGGCCAGGAGCCAGGGTGCCATTGCGCAGCTGCTGCTGGACGCCGGCGGGCGCTAGCCGAGTGGGCACCAAAGGTGCGCCGTGAGCGAAACCACGCCCGCCGACGTCGCACTTTTAAGCCACGAGCTGGCACTCGCCTTGACCGAGTGCTAATCAATTCCCTAGAGTCAGAGTTAGCACTCTCACCCCGAGGGTGCTAACTTGCTTATCTTTTTGGCCATGGGAGCATCGCCGGCACCGCGACGACGGTTGGGGCTCCGCACAACATGGTGAAGAAGACTGCCAGCCATCCAAAGAATTTACGCATGTGAAGGAGAGGTCCGAGTGTCGGTCTCTATTAAGCCTCTTGAGGATCGTATTGTTGTTCGCCAGCTCGAAGCAGAGCTGACCACCGCATCCGGATTGGTTATCCCGGATACTGCCAAGGAAAAGCCCCAGGAGGGCGAAGTTGTGGCAGTAGGACCCGGCCGTGTTGATGACAACGGCAACCGTGTCCCGATCGATGTTGCCGTGGGCGACGTCGTCATTTACTCCAAGTACGGTGGAACTGAAGTGAAGACCGGTGGCGAAGAGCTGTTGGTTCTCTCGGCCCGCGACGTACTGGCCATCGTCGTTAAGTAACGACTTTTGCTCAAGTAACCACTTTGTAAAGCCCCCGCGACCGGGACCGTTCTAGGTTACGAGCGCGGGGTCTTTGCGTGAAAGGACACAACGCATGGCTAAGCAGCTTGCATTCAACGACAGCGCACGCAAGGCCCTTGAGGCCGGTATCGACAAGCTCGCCGACACCGTCAAGGTGACACTTGGCCCGCGCGGTCGCAACGTAGTACTGGATAAGAAGTGGGGCGCTCCCACCATCACCAACGACGGCGTCACAATCGCCCGCGAGGTGGAGCTGGAAGACCCGTACGAGAACCTCGGCGCACAGCTGGCCAAGGAAGTTGCCACGAAGACCAACGATGTTGCCGGCGACGGCACTACCACGGCCACCGTCTTGGCACAGGCACTGGTAAAGGAAGGCCTGCGCAACGTTGCCGCCGGTGCGGCTCCCGGTGAGCTCAAGCGCGGCATTCAGGTTTCCGTTGAAGCCATTGCCACGCGGCTGCTGGAGAACGCCCGCCCGGTCGAGGGTGGACAGGTTGCAGAAGTTGCCGCCATCTCCGCTCAGAGCCAGGAAATTGGCGACCTGCTCGCCGAGGCATTCGACAAGGTTGGCAAGGATGGTGTGATCACCATCGAGGAATCCTCCACCACCTCCACCGAACTGGTCCTCACCGAGGGCATGCAGTTCGACAAGGGCTACCTGTCCCCGTACTTCGTCACCGACGCAGAACGCCAGGAAGCAGTCATGGAAGATGCACTGGTTTTGATCAACCAGGGCAAGATCTCCAGCCTGCAGGAATTCCTGCCGCTGCTGGAAAAGGCACTCGCTGCCAACAAGCCGCTGTTCATCATTGCTGAAGACGTCGACGGCGAGGCTCTGTCCACGCTGATCGTCAACCGCTTGCGCGGCACCTTGAACGTTGTTGCTGTCAAGGCTCCGGGCTTCGGTGACCGCCGCAAGGCCATGCTGCAGGACATCGCGATCCTGACAGGTGCACAGGTTGTCTCCCCGGAGATCGGCCTGACCCTGGACCAGGTTGGCCTTGAAGTACTGGGTACGGCTCGCCGCATCACAGTCACCAAGGACAACACCACCATCGTTGACGGTGCCGGCACGGCTGAGGAAGTTGCCGACCGCGTAGCCCAGCTGCACGCTGAGCTCAAGCGCACCGACTCCGACTGGGACAAGGAAAAGCTGCAGGAACGCCTGGCCAAGCTGGCCGGCGGCATCGGCGTGATCAAGGTTGGCGCAGCCACCGAGGTTGAGCTGAAGGAAAAGAAGCACCGCATTGAGGACGCCGTGTCCGCAACGCGTGCCGCTTTGGAAGAAGGCATTGTGGCCGGTGGCGGTTCCGCACTGGTTCAGGCCGCCAAGGCTCTCGACGAGGATGCCACCGTTGCAGCCCTGACCGGCGATGCAGCAACTGCTGTTGAACTGGTGCGCAAGGCTGTTGCCCAGCCGCTGCGCTGGATTGCCCAGAACGCCGGCCACGACGGCTACGTTGTTGTGCACAAGGTTGGCGAACTCGAAGACGGCTTCGGCTTCAACGCAGCC
This sequence comes from Arthrobacter sp. TMN-49, assembly GCF_054511095.1. Classification (NCBI taxonomy): domain Bacteria; kingdom Bacillati; phylum Actinomycetota; class Actinomycetes; order Micrococcales; family Micrococcaceae; genus Arthrobacter; species Arthrobacter sp. TMN-49. The sequence continues at coordinate 88,329 of NZ_JBTNDH010000015.1, forward strand.
ACCGGCGTCTACGGCAACCTGATCTCCGACGGCGTCATCGACCCGGTCAAGGTCACCCGTTCGGCCCTGCGCAACGCAGCCTCCATCGCAGCTTTGGTGCTCACCACCGAAGTTCTTGTGACGGACAAGCCTGCCGAGGACGACGAAGCTGGCCACCAGCACTAATCTCCGCTCTCCTTGCGAGAAGAGACGGCGCTTGCGGTTAAAGCCACCGGTATACCGGTCGCTTTAACCGCAAGCGCCGTCTTTTTGCTGGGCTGCGCGAGGGGGCGGCGACCTCCCCGCCGCGCGGCACCGTGGAACTTGTGGGGTTCACTCACGCGTTCTGCAACGCGTTCTGCAACGCGTACCAGGGCGGCCCGGGGTGTGAGCCAGGCCTCGGGAATAGGGTCAGGGCCGCTTTCGTTTTAGACTGTAACCAACGCACAGACAGTCTCCGTAATCACGGGACCAGTCATCGGGTGCACACCCTTAAATGGTTCTACCCCCGCCAAGGAGCCTTCGTGTCCCAGCCTGAAATTCATGACCCCTTCGCCTTCGTCGGCCTGACGTATGACGATGTCCTGCTCCTTCCCGGCCACACCAACGTCATCCCCTCCGAAGCTGACACCAGCTCGCGTGTTTCCAAGCGCATCACCGTGCAGACACCGTTGCTTTCGGCGGCCATGGATACTGTGACCGAATCCCGCATGGCGATCGCCATGGCCCGTCAGGGTGGTTTGGGTGTTGTGCACCGCAACTTGTCCATTGCGCGTCAGGCCGAAGAAGTTGACCTGGTCAAGCGCAGCGAATCAGGAATGATCACCAACCCTGTCACCGTTGGCCCTGACGCAACACTGTTGGAGCTGGACGAGCTCTGCTCACGTTTTCGGGTGTCGGGCCTGCCGGTTGTTGACGCCGATGGCCGCCTGGTTGGCATCGTGACCAACCGCGACACAGTGTTCATCCCGGACAACGAATACTCGCAGCGTCTGGTCCGCGACGTCATGACCCACATGCCGTTGATCACCGGCCGTGTTGGCATCAGCCGTGAGGACGCCTCCGGTCTGCTAGCCAAGAACAAGATTGAAAAGCTTCCCTTGGTGGATGCCTCAGGCGTGCTCCGCGGCCTGATCACCGTCAAGGACTTCGCCAAGGCCGAGCAGTACCCTCTGGCCACCAAGGATGACAAGGGCCGGCTGCGCGTTGGTGCAGCCATCGGCTTCTTTGGCGATGGATTTGAGCGCGCCATGACGCTCGTTGAGGCGGGCGTTGACGCCTTGTTCGTTGACACTGCCAACGGCCACAGTCAGGGTGTGCTGGAAATGATCGCACGCCTGAAGAGCGAGAAGGCTGCCGCCCACGTTGACGTGATCGGTGGCCAGGCCGCTACCCGCGAGGGCGCCCAGGCCTTGATCGACGCCGGTGCCGACGGCATCAAGGTTGGCGTTGGTCCGGGCTCCATCTGCACCACCCGCGTGGTGGCAGGTGTTGGCGTTCCGCAGATCACAGCCATTTACGAATCCGCCAAGGCTGCCATTCCGGCCGGCGTGCCGTTGATCGCCGACGGCGGCCTGCAGTACTCAGGTGACATTGGCAAAGCGTTGGTGGCCGGCGCTGACACAGTCATGCTCGGTTCCTTGCTGGCTGGCACCGAAGAGTCCCCGGGCGAGACGGTCTTTGTTAACGGCAAGCAGTTCAAGGCGTACCGCGGCATGGGCTCCCTCGGTGCCATGCAGTCCCGCGGCCAGAACACCTCCTACTCCAAGGACCGTTACTTCCAGGCAGATGTCACAGGGGATGAGAAGCTCATCCCCGAAGGCATCGAGGGCCGGGTGGCGTACCGCGGCCCGCTCTCCTCGGTGGCGTACCAGCTGGTTGGTGGCCTGCGCCAGACCATGTTCTACGTTGGCTCCCCGACCATTCCGGAGTTGAAGGCGCGCGGCAAGTTTGTGCGCATCACCTCCGCGGGCCTAAAGGAATCCCACCCTCATGACATCACCATGACCGTGGAAGCCCCGAACTACCTGAACAAGTAACAATTCACAGTACGACGGCGGGGGGGGGGGGGGGGGGGGGGAGGGGGGGGGGGGGGAGGGGGGGGGGGGGGGGGGGGGGGGGGGGGGGGGGGGGGGGGGAGGGAGGGGGGGGATGCGGGAGGGG